>JALOQY010000126.1 GCA_025459285.1 Planctomycetota bacterium
ATGCTGCTTGCGGCCCTCGGCATCCCGGCACCAGCACCCCACGGCGGAGCGCATCGGGTGGAGGTTGGCCACGACGAAGCGCCCGCCGGGTCGCAGGACCCGGAAGACTTCGCGTGTGTTGCGTTCGAAGTCCGGCAGGTCGCACTGGTTCAGATAGGAGACCGCCAGGTCGAAGGTGCCGTCCCCGAGGAAACCGAGCTCCTGCGCGTCGGCGACGCGGTACTCCTCGCGCGGGGAGGCGAGCGCCCGCGCGGCTTCGATCATGGGGGGACAGAGGTCGAGACCGAGGACACGCATCGCCCCGCGCCCGGCGAGGATCCGGGCGAACCGCCCCTCGCCGCAGCCGCAGTCGAGCACTCGCGCCCCGGTCACGTCCCCGCACAGTTCGAGCATCGGTGGATCGAGGAGGACCCGGCGGTTGGCGTTCCGCCCTTCCCGCATCTCCCGGATCCAGGCCGGCGCCAGGTCGTGCCATTCCTTCCGCAGCGCGTCATTCGCCATCCCGGTTCCTTTCGATGCCAGGCTCACTCCTGCCGCCGCGGCATGCCCGCGCCCGGATCAGATCGGGGGGAGGGGGGGCTTGCCGGCGCGCGCGCGGGCCTCGGCGCGGCGGCGGGCCCGGGACTCGAAGAACGGACGGCGGCGCATCAGGCGCAGGAGATCGCGGTCGTTCTCGCGGAGCGTCTCCGGGGCGTGCTTGCGCCGGAGCTTCGAAACCCCCGAGAGGTCGAGGAGGCCGAGCAGACGGAGAAGCTCCGAGCCCCGGGGCAGGCGCAGCGCCGAAGCGAAGTCGATGACCACCGGCCGCCACCCGTCCGCCACCACCACGTTGCGCCGCTGGCGGAGGTCGAGATGGACCACGCCCCGGTCGTGCATGGTCCGGACGACCTCCTCCAGGCGGTCGAGGAAGGGTGGCGGCACCTCCCCGCGCCGGAAGGCCGAGAGGTCCCGCCCCGCGATCCGCTCCACGGCGAAGGCGTCGCGGTCGAGGAGCCCCGCGAAGGCCGGCACGCCGGGAAGACCCTCCAGGGCCTCGTAGATCGACTGCTCCCGGGCCACCATCGCCCGGCCCCAGGTCAGCCGGAAGAGGAGGGGGCAGGGACGATAGTCCTTCACCAGCAGGGGGCGGCCGGCGAGGTCGAGGGGACGCAGGACGGGTTTGTGCCAGGCCGCCCGCGCGATGTTCGGCGAGGCGACCCGCTCATACTCCGATCGCGAGAGGGGGAGCGTCTTCGGCACCACGGGGGAATCCTACGATCCGCCGCGGGGGTGGCGATCGATTCCCCGCCGGGCCGGCCAGAGGATAGACTGCTGCCGTGGCGACCTCCTCGCTCGTGGTGATCCCGACGCTCAACGAGGCGGAGAATCTGCCCGGTCTCGCGGTCCGCCTGCTCAGCCTCGCGGCCCCCCCCGACATCCTCGTCGTGGACGACGCCTCCCCGGACGGCACCGGGGAGGTCGCCGAGGCCCTCGGCCGCGAGACGGGAGGCCGGGTCCGGGTGCTGCGCCGGACGGGACGCCCCGGCCTCGGGCCGGCCTGCCGGGACGGTTTCGCCCTCGGACTTGGCGACGGGTACGCCCGGATCGCCCAGATGGACGCGGACTTCTCCCATGACCCGGCCAGCCTGCCCCGGCTCTTCTCGGCGCTCGACCGGGCGGACCTCGCCGTGGGCTCGCGCTACGTGCGGGGCGGCGGCGTCCTCGACTGGGGACTCCCGCGGCGCGCGCTGAGCCGGGGGGGGAGCCTGTACGCACGGCTCCTCCTGTCCCTGCCGGTGAGCGACGCCACCGGCGGCTTCAAGGCCTGGCGGCGCGAGACGCTGGAGGCCGTGGACCTCCGCGCCGTCCGCTCCAGCGGGTACTGCTTCCAGATCGAGATGACCTTCCGGGCCCATGCGGCCGGCGCCCGGATCCGCGAGGTCCCCATCCTCTTCCCGGACCGCCGGGTGGGGCGGTCCAAGATGAGCCGCCGGATCTTCCTGGAGGCCGTCTGGCGCGTTCCCTGGCTCCGCTTTTCCAGGGAAAACCCTTGGCGCCGGCGGGCATGAACCGGTTGAATGGCATGTTTCCCCTTGCCGGGGGTGGATGAAACTACCGGATACCCGATCCCTGCTCCGAGGGCTCGCCATCGGCCTCGCCGTCGCGACCGTGGCCCTGTTCCTGCTCTGGGTCATCGAGCGGCACAAGTGCGTGAAGGCCGTGGAGGAGGACCTCTGCGCCCGCCGGGACGCCCTGCTGGCCCGGATCGAGGTCCTCGTGCGGGCCGAGGGATACAGGCTCCTCTCGATCGATCCCGACCAGACGGGCCTGCCGCCCGATCTGAACCTCGTGGCCGGCGAGAGCCTCCTGATGGGGGTGCGCCGGGTCGGTTCGGAGAACCTCTACACGGCGATCGTCGAGGCGGACCGTCCGTCGATCGTCGTCGCCGTCCTCCGGTCCGAGGCCGTCTACCTTCTCTCCCACGTTCCGCTGGAACCCGTCGTCGACGCCCTGGCCGAAGTGGTGCCCGGCCACCGGGGCCGCGTCCACCTGACGAACCTCGGCGGGCGACCCGTCCTCACCTGGCCGGAGCGACGGGGCGAGACGACGGAGCACCAGAAGTACCGCCGTGCCAGCGAGGCCCTCGACGCCATCGCCGCCGGCGGGCGCGGCCAGGGGAACTACAAGGATCTCGACGACCGCGAGGCCGTGGGGGCGTGGTGCGCCACGGAGGTCTTCCACGGCGGGCTCGTGGTCGAGCAGCAGCAGAAGGTCGCGTACGCCCCGATCCGGGGCGTCCAGCCATGGCACGTGGCGGGCGGCCTGCTCGTCCTGACGAGCCTCCTCATGCTGGCGCGGATGGTGCTGCCCCGGGTGAAGTTCACCGGCGACGTCCTGCGCCTCTACGCCTATGCCCGGCGCTACTGGTGGGTGATCGGTTTCGCGATGCTCGCGATGGGGGTCTACGCGAGCGGGAACATGATCCGCCTCACCCTCATGAAGACCGTCTTCGACGACGTCCTCCTCGGGAAGGGGGCGGGAGCCGTCGAGGCGCTGAAGGGCGTGCTCTACGTCCTCGCCTTCATCGTCGTCCTCATGGCGGTGGCTTCGTGGTTCAAGGAGTACCTGAGCGAGTACGTCACCCAGGCCATCGTGAACGACGTGCGCTGCGCGCTCTCCGCCCACCTGATCAAGCTCGACGTCGGGTTCTTCGACCGGAGGAAGGCCGGCGAGCTCATGTCGCGGCTCAGCAACGACGTGGGTGAGACGCGCAAGGCCCTCCACCTCGTGTTCGGCGAGTTCCTCCAGGAACCGCTGATGCTCGTGGGCGCCCTCGGCGCGGCGCTGATCACCAACTGGCGCCTGACGCTCCTCATCTTCGTCGGTCTGCCCCTCCTCGTCTGGCCGATCTACAGGCTGGGGCGGCTCGTGAAGAAGTACAGCAAGCGCCGCCAGGTCCAGCAGGGCGTCGTCACCGAGGTGATGATGCAGACCGTGACGGGCATCCGCATCGTGAAGGGTTTCCAGCGGGAGGACTTCGAGAACGAGAAGCTCCGCAAGGCCAGCCGCAAGCTGCTCGCCCAGTCCGTGCGGGTGGGACGGACGAACGCCCTCTCCCACACCGTGGTGGATCTGATGAACTCCGTGGGTGCCATGCTCGTCCTCGCCATCGGCGGGACCATGGTCATCTACGGGACCGCCGGCGCCAGCGCCGCCGATCTCGCCACGCTCTCCGTGATCCTCGCCCAGATGTACAAGCCGGTGAAGGTGCTCACGAGGACGTACAACAAGATCCAGGAGTCCATGGCCGGCGCCGAGCGGATCTTCGAGATCATGGACGAGCGCCCCTCCATCACCGAGAGGCCCGACGCGCGGCCGCTCGTGCGGCCCGAGCGCGAGATCGCCTTCGAGGCCGTCTCCTTCGCCTATGCCGAGCGACCGGTGCTGAAACGGGTCTCCTTCCGTGTCCGCGCCGGAGAGGTCGTGGGACTCGTCGGCGAGACCGGGGCCGGGAAGTCCACCGTCACCGACCTGCTCGCGCGCTTCTACGACCCGTCGGACGGGCGCGTGACCATCGACGGCGTGGACCTCCGGGACTACCGGCTGGCCGACGTCCGCCGCGCGGTCTCCGGAGTCCGGCAGGATGCCTTCCTGTTCAACGCCACGGTCTTCGAGAACATCCTCTACGGGAACCCCCTGGCCGACCGCGAGGAAGTGGAGGAGGCGGCCCGGATCGCCGCGATCGGGGACGAGATCGCGGAGATGGAGCAGGGCTTCCACACGGAGGTGGGGGAGCGCGGCGCGCGGGTCTCCGGCGGGCAGCGGCAGCGCCTCACGATCGCCCGGGGGATCCTCAAGAACGCGCCGATCCTCATCCTCGACGAGGCGACCTCGGCCCTCGACTCGCAGACCGAAGCGGAGGTCCAGGCGAATCTGGAGAAGCTGCGGGCGGGCCGCACCACCTTCGTCATCGCCCATCGGCTCTCCACGATCAGCCGTGCCGATCGCATCCTCGTCTTCAAGGACGGGGAACTCGTGGAGGAGGGAAACCACGAGGAGCTGATCGGAAAGCAGGGCCCCTACTGGTCCATGCACCAGATCCAGTACGCCTCCGCGAACTCCGGGTCGAACGGTGCGGGAAACGGTGGCGCGCGACCGGCGGAAGGGTAAAATCGCGCCCTGGTAGTTGAGAGTCGCTCGCAAAATCCGATGCCCCCTCCCTCCCCTCGCGATTCCGCGGTCACGGTCCGTCGGGTGCTCCTCGCGGGCAACCCGAACGTCGGCAAGTCCGTGCTGTTCGGAGCCCTGACGAAGCGTTACGTCGTGGTCAGCAACTACCCCGGGACGACGGTGGAGGTGGCGCGCGGGACGATGGAACTCGACCGCGCGCCGGCGGAGGTGCTGGACCTGCCCGGCGTGAACGGCCTCGTGCCGGCCTCCGAGGACGAGCGTGTCACGCGCGACGCCCTGCTCGCCGACGAGGAGGGAACCGTCCTCGTGGTGGCCGACGCGAAGAACCTGCGCCGGGGGCTGTGCCTCGCCGTGGCGATCGCCGAGACCGGCCGGCCCCTCGTCCTGGCCCTGAACATGATGGACGAGGCCGCGGCGCGGGGGGTGAGGGTGGACGTCCCGGGACTCTCCCGCGCGCTCGGGGTCCCCGCGGTGCCCACGGTGGCGACCCGGGGGAAGGGGACCACGCGCCTGCGGGCCACTCTCGCCACCCGCGCGGCGGTCTCCGGGATCCGGGTCGACTACCCGGCGCCGGTGGAGGCGGCGGTCGCCGAGCTCGCGCCCCTCCTCGCCGGCCGGCGCTGGGCGGCGCGGGCCCTGGCCCTCGCGCTCCTCGGCGGAGACGAGGGAATCCGCGAGTGGGCGGCGAGGGAACTCGACTCCGGGACGCGGGAGCGCATCGAGATCCTCCGGCGCCGGCTCGATGCAGGCCTTCGGAACCCCGTGGCCTACGAGATCGGCAAGGCCCGGCTCGACAAGGCCTCGGATCTCCTCGCCGCGGTCTACTCTGTCGACCCGGCGCTGAGCGGGGCGTTCGAGAGGCTCGCCCGTTTCGGCGAGACGGTGGCCGGGCGCGGCACGGCCCATGTGGCGGGGTTCCTCGGGGCCGGCCTCCTCCTCCTGTCGCTCGGCGGCTTCCCGTTCCACCCGGTGGCGGCGGGGATCGCGGCGGTCCTCATTGCCGCGGCGATCCCCTTCGCGCGCCGGACCGGCGGGTCGGGTTTCACGCTCCTCGCCGTCGCCGGCGGGGTCTACCTGACGGGAGTCCTCGCGCGTCCCCTCTCGGACCTGCTCCCGGAGGAGGGGTTCCTGCGATCCGGGCTGCTGCAGGGGTTCGCCGCCGCCCTCCTCGTGAGCGGCGTGGTCCTCGCCCGGCAGACCACGAACCTCGTGTGGGGGACGGTCTCGGCCATGGCCGTCCTCTATCTCCTGTACCTCATCGTGGGTGTCTTCGGGGCCGGCACACTCGTGGACGTGATGCAGGACGGGTTCTTCGCGGGAGTCGTGGAACCGGCGCTCGTCCGCGCGGCCGAATTCGCGTTTCCCGGGCCGCGTGGAGCGGTCGCGGCCTTCGTCCACGACCTCCTCGTGGGCGAGTTCGGCGCGCTGACCATGGCGCTGTCCTACGCCATCGGCCTGATCCTCCCGGTGGTGGCGTCCTTCTTCCTCGTCTTCGGCATTCTCGAGGACTCGGGCTATCTGCCGCGGCTCGCGGTCATGATGAACCGCGCATTCTCCGCCATGGGACTCAACGGCAAGGCCGTGCTGCCCATGGTCCTCGGCCTCGGCTGCGACACGATGGCCACGCTGACCACGCGCGTGCTCGAGACGAACAAGGAGCGGGTGATCGTGACGCTGCTCCTCGCCCTCGGCGTGCCCTGTTCGGCGCAGCTCGGGGTGATCCTCGGGATCACGAGCCAGATCGGCGCGACCGCGATCCTCTGGTGGGTGGGGACGATCCTCGTCGTGCTCTTCGCGGTGGGCTGGCTCTCCGCGCGACTCCTCCCGGGCCGGCGGAGCGACTTCATCCTGGAGCTGCCGCCGCTTCGGGTCCCCCGCGTGCGCAACATCGCGAAGAAGACTCTCGCCCGCATCGAGTGGTACCTCAAGGAGGCCGTGCCGCTCTTCTTCCTCGGCACGCTGATCCTCTTCCTGCTCGATCGGTCGGGGACGCTCGAGTCCCTGAAGTGGGCGGGGGCTCCGGTGGTCAAGGGGCTCCTCCATCTGCCGGTGGACGTGACGCCGGCCTTCCTCATCGGCTTCCTGCGGCGGGACTACGGGGCGGCGGGGCTCTCCGACGCCTGGCGCGCTGGTCTCCTTTCCCCGCGGCAGGCCGTGGTGGCCCTCGTGACGATCACGCTGTTCATCCCCTGCATCGCCAACTTCTTCATCATGATCAAGGAGCGGGGGCTCCGGACCGGCCTCCTGATGACCGCCTTCATCCTGCCCATGGCCTTCGTCGTGGGCGGGCTCGTGAACTTCCTCATGGGACTTCTCGGAGTGCTCTCGTGACGCACCACTGCGCCCTCTGCGGTTATCGGTTCGACGACGCCGAGATGCGGTCCACGGGTTGTCCGGCCTGCCCGAGCCGCATGAAGGGCTGCGGCCTCGTCCGCTGTCCGGCCTGCGGCTACGAATGGCCCGGCGAGAAGTCGAGCCGGCTCGCCCGGCTTTTCACCCGGATCTTCGGGGGAGGCGACTCGTGACCCGGAAGCGCAACATCGAGGAGCTCCTCGAGGCCCTTTGGATGGCGCGCGAGGAGGGGAGCGCCACGGCGGCGGCGGAGCTCGTGGAGCGGGCCCACGGGGAGACGACCGCCTCGGACGTCGACGAGGCGGTCTTCGCGGGGCTGCTCCGGCGCGTGAACGGCGACCTGGCGTTCACGCCGGCGGGAGAGGATCTTGCCAAGTCGATCCTCCGGCGCCACCGGCTGGCGGAGCGGCTCCTGACCGACGTCCTGGGGGTCGGCGAGACGGTGGGGGAGGAGGGGCTTGAATCGTCGGCCTGCGACTTCGAGCACATCCTGTCCCCGGAAGTGGCCGACGCGATCTGCACGCTCCTCGGCCATCCCACCGTCTGCCCGCACGGGCTCGCGATTCCGCCGGGGCCCTGCTGCACGAAGCTCGCGAAGGAGACCGGCCCCGTGGTGCGCCGGCTCACCGAGGTGCCCTCCGGCGAGCGCGTGCACGTGGCGTTCATCGCGTCGTCGCGGGACAAGCGGCTCGAGCGGCTCGGCTCCTTCGGCGTCCGGCCCGGCGCGGCGATCCGCGTGGTGCAGCGCCGCCCCTCCTTCATCCTGGAGGTCGACCAGACGACGCTCGCCGTGGAACGCGAGGTGGCCGGGAACATCTACGTCCGCCGCTGACCGTCCGGCGGGCGGGGAGGGGTCGCCCCTTTCCGGGCGAAGGCCCGGGTCAGCGCGGCACGACGGCGGAACAGGCGTGGTTGTCAACGCAGTCGCAGGAGTTTCAGCTGGTGCATGTCCGCGGGATCGGGCGCCGGCACCGGTTCCGTCATGCCCGGGGCGAGGGGCGGGGGTTCCGCGGGGGTGAAGTCGCGCGGCACCGCTCCGCCGGTCAGGCCGTCGACGAACCAGGCCTCCGGTGCGCCCAGCATGCGGAACCAGCCTTCGGAGGTTTCCTCGTCGACCACGACGACCACCTCGTCGCCGCTCACCGCCGCGTCGTAGCCGAACCACGCCACCTGCGTGGTCCGGAAACCGGACTCCGGGGGCAGGATGGCGATGCCGTCGCGCCAGACCGGGTCGGGCGGCGTGATCGTCGACTCGGAGACGGCCTCCGTCAGGCGGTGCCGGGCGGGGGCCGTGCGACCGTAGTCGTCCCAGTGGATCAGGTGGAGTTCGGTGCCCTCCTCCCCCTGGGCCAGGAACAGCAGGTCGAGGAGGACCGCCCCTTCCTGCTCCCGCGCCAGCACCGTCGGGGTGTGCGTGTTTCCGTCCTCGAGGGAGATGACGGGGGAGAAGGTTCGGCCGGCGTCCGTGCTGACCGAGAGCTTCACGCCCCGTGGGCCCTCGAAGGCGAGGAAATCTCATGGTCGCGCCAGTTGCCGGAATCGGGGCTCGCCTCCTCCGAGGTGCCGCCGGTCACCGCGTCGAGCGCCCTGTCGTGCTGGAGACGGAGTTCGTACCGGGCGTAGTTCCCGCGGTCCCCGCGGTCCCCCTCGTAGCACACGATGCTGGTCCGGTTGCCGGAGACCGCCACGGTGGGCAGTCCGAACATGGGCGAATCGCTGGAGTACAGGGCTCGTGTCTCGAGGAGTCCGGGGTAGTCTCCCGCGCTCTGCTCCGAGAGGTTGATGGGGGAGGGCTCCCCGATGCCGAGGCGGATGACCGCCGTCGCCGTCCCCTCCCCGCTCTCCGCCGCGAGGACGAGGACCTGCTCCTCTTCGATCCGGCCGGAGATCCCGATGCGCGCGAACCCGTCGCCGTGGGAGTCGAACCAGAGGCCGCGACTCGTGGCCGCGGGCGCGCTGGGGATGATGCCGGCGTCGAGGAGCGACTCCGGGCCGCCGGAGGGCGCGACCCCTCCGGTCTCGGCGTGCGCCACCGAAACGGAGACCGGGCCGGTGTTCCCCGGAGCCGCCGAGAGGACCTCGAACCGGAACGGCTCGCCGGCCGGCGTGGTCGCGTCATAGACGGCGTCCACGTCCGGGAGGCCGAGGCGGCCGAGGTCGAGCCGGTCGGCGAAGGTGCGGTCCGGGGCCGGCGCGAGCGGTGCGAGGCCCGCGGCGACGACGAGCGGCGACGCCCGTTGGGCGACCCGGGGCCCGGCTCCGCCGCCGCCTCCTCCTCCGCAGCCGAGAACGCCGAGACAGAGCAGCACGGCGATGGATCTCCGCATGGATGCACCCTCCGGAGAGCGAGGCGGCATTGTACCCCATCCCGGAGCCGGCGCCGGGGAACCGGTCCCTCAGCGGATCGCCGCGGCGGCGGGCGCCGGGTCTGCCAGGAGGAGGCGGACCTCCTCGCGGGCGGCGAGGCGGCGGGATGCCACGACGGCCGCGGGGGCGAGGCCGAACCACCACCACAGCGGGTCCAGGTGGAGGTTGCTCAGCGTCATGGAGCAGGCCGCGAAACCCGCGAGGGCGAGGAGGAAGCCGAAGCACAGGTCCCGGAACCGCCGGCCCTCCGGCGTCTCCGGCGCCCGCCGCGCCGCCCGGCGGAGGGCCAGCGCTGCCGAGGCCATCGTCGCGAGAAGGAGCGCGAGGCCGATCGCCCCCTGCTCCGAAAGCGTCTCGAGGAACGTGTTGTGCGCCACGAGGGAAGCGCCGGTCCGCGCCTGCCGGAGGGTCGTGTACCGGGGAGAGACGAGCCGGTAGTTGTCCGGGCCGACGCCGAGCGCCGGGCGGTCCGCGGAGATCCGCAGCGCGACCTCCCATAGCTCGAGCCGGCTCCGGGCCGACACGTCCTTCCTGTACTCCCCGATCGTCTCCATGCGGGACCGAAAGGCGTCCGGGGCCAGCAGGAGGAGCAGCATCCCGGCGAGGCCGGCGAGACCGATTGCCGCCGCCCGGCCCCGGCTGGCGACGACGAACAGCAGCGCCACGCACGCCGCCGCGAGGAACCCGCCGCGCGATCCGGAGACCGCGAGGGAGAAGATCCACAACGGCAGGAGGGCGAGGGCCGCGAGCCGCTCGATCCGGGACCCGCTCCGGATCAGGACGAGGAGGATCGGCAGGGACAGGACGATCATCAGCGCGAGGAAGTTCGCCCCGTTGCCCTGGCCGCCGATCGTGTCCACGCGGTCGGGATGCGCCCCGAGCCACAGCACGACCGCGGACTTCACGAGCCACAGCGTCCCCAGCACCACGCACCACGCGAAGTGGCGAAGGCCCGAGGGGCTGCCGAAGAGGTGGAGGACGAGGAGGCCGGCCACCGCGCACTTGGCGTAGACCACCGCCCGCGCCGTGGCGAGGCCCGGCGAGACGGCGGCGAAGTGCGCCGAGAGGAAGGCCGACCCGACGAGGAGGACTGCGAGGACCGTGGTCCCCGGAAGGCGCAGGGACAGCCGCCCGCGCGCCCGGGCGAGGAGCAGGCCGGCGAGCGTCGCGATCGTGAGGACTTCCACGGGGCGCAGCCAGTCCGGCGCGCCCCAGATCGAGGGCCGCACGTAGTAGAGGAGCAGGAGGAGCCCCATCCCGGCCGCGGGTGCGAAGAGGGTCGCGAGGGCCGCGAGCGGCAGCCCCGCGGCGGCGAGGAGGAGCCTCACCGGAGGCCTCCCGCCGTCCATCGATCGCCACGGCACGATGCGGCTTCGTCCATTCCTCTCGACATTCCGCTCACCGGTCCGGACTCCGTCTCGGGGCGCAAACCACCGTCTTCATTGGGGTTGTGGCCGGGCGACCCCGAGGCCGGCCGGCCGGGCCCCGTCCTTGCTCGCGCAAGGTCAGTGCCGGTAAGACAACTCTCTCTCTCCTCTCGACGGCGGTGGACGGCGGCCCCTCTCTCGGCCGCCGTCGCCGTCTCCCTGGCCCTCGCCGGATTCACCCGCGTGCTGCTCCCCCTTCTCGCCCGCTCACTGGCGGGGGCGGACGGGCCGTGAGGTCTTCCGGCCGGAGAACCTGGTGGCTGACGTCCGGCGGCGCCGCGGAGGTCGACGCGCACCCGTCCTCCTTCCTCTCGGAGGGGCACGAGGACCCGTTGCTCCTCGGTGCCTTCGTCGGCGACCTGCCCGACGGCCTCCTCTTCCGCCTCTCCGGAACCCGCGGCACCGACGCCGTGGAGTGAGAGAGTGGGCAGAAGTCCCCGAGAGTCGCGGGAGGCTCCGGCCTGAGAGCGTGAGCAAGAATCCCCCGCGAGCCGCGCCGGGGTCAGCCGCGAGTGGCGCCAGGAGTCTTCGTGCGCCTCCGATCGCGGACGGGCGCAGCCCGCCCGGGATCGGGAGCGGGCTGCGGGGCAGCCCGCG
>JALOQY010000443.1 GCA_025459285.1 Planctomycetota bacterium
CCTTGCCGGTCAATCCAGACACCATATTCGGTCCACGGTCCACGGTCCACGGTCCACGGTCCACGGTCCACGGTCCACGGTCCACGGTCCACGGTCCACGGTCCACGGTCCACGTCCAGGACCTCGCCCTCGTTCACTCGACGATCCGCACCCCGATCGGCAGCGTCCCGTTCGTCGCCGCCCCGTGCCCGTCCCGCGCCGCCACCACGATCCCCAGCGGGATCTCCTTCGGCAGGAGCGTCACGCCGAACTCCGCCGCCTCCTGCGCCGTCGCCCCCGCCGCGAGACGGTCGTACGTCTCCTTCGCGACCAGCTTGCGGATGATGTGCTCGCCGATCCCCGTCGTCGCCACCGCCCCCGCCGGCCCCGCCCACAGCCCCGCCCCGAAGTGCGGCGAGTCGCCCACCCGCCCCACCATCTTCATCGCGCCGCCCCCCGTCGAGTTGGCGGCCGCGAACGCGCCCGTCGCGTCCCGCGCCACCGCCCCGATCGTGTCGCACCCGCCCTCCGGAGGCAGGACCGGGTACCGCTTCGCGAAGTCCAGCCACGCCCGGTTGTGCGGGAGCACCGTCCCCGCCCGCACCCGCTCGAATCCCTTCTTCAGGAACTCCCGCGCCGCCGGCGTCGTCGGGTCGTACGGCGGGAACCCCAGGAACCGCGCGAAGGCCGTCGCCCCCTCCCCCGCCAGGGTCACGTGCGGCGTGTCCATCACGCCCCGCGCCACCAGGATCGGGTTCTTCACGTCGCGGATCGCCGCGACCGCCCCCATCCGCCCGTCCGAGGTCATCAGCGCCGCGTCCATCTCCACCGTCTTCCCGTCGATGCAGATCCGCGACCCCGTCCCCGCGTTGGTCCGCGGGTCGTCCTCGAGCACCACCGCCGCCGCGATCGCCGCCTCCAGCGCCCCCTTCCCCTGCGAGAGCAGCTTCGCGCCCTCCTCCGCGGCGCGTTCCGGCCCCTCCGTCATGTCCGTCGGAGCCCCCACGCCCCCGTGCGTCACGATCAGCGCTTTCATGCGTCCCTCCGTTTCAAGGTCGGTTCCGCGGCCGCGCCAGCCGGAAGAAGATGGGGATCGACGCTGCGAGCCCGGCGCACGCGGCGACCGGCCAGGTTTCCCGTATCTCTTCGGCCATCCCCTGTGGCGACGGGAGTTCGAGGCCGCAGGGGGTGAGGATCGCGTGGAGGAGGGCGTACAGGGGGAGCGGCCAGAACGGCGAGGCCGCCGTCAGGACCCACCAGACGATCCAGGAGGGTCCGCGGCTGCGCAGGAGCCGGGCCGCCGCGGTCCGGAGGAGCGCGGCCAGGCAGAAGACCGCGGAGTAGGTGAAGGGGCTGTTCGCTCGGGTGTCGGAGGGCATCCCGATCGTCGAAAACACCAGCATGGCCGTCGCCGCGAACAGCAGGCTCCGGTACGGCCACCGGTGAGCCTTTCGCGGCTGCGCCTCGGTCACGCCGCTCGTCACGTCGCTCACGTCCGCCTTCCGGTGCGGCCGCGGGGCCGCGTTCGACCGTACCCTTGCCTCCCGTGCCCGTCTCCCCGGTCGGAAAGCTCTCCGTGTCCTTCGTGAGTCGTCTCGTCCTTTGCGTCCCTTTGCGTCCTTTGCGTTTCGGTTGCGGGCACCGGCCCGCTTTATGATTTGGGATTTGGCGATTGGGATTTCCCCGCCCCCTCCCGCACGAGCGCCGCCGCCGTCTGCCCCGAAAACAGCGACGACACCGCGAAGAAGCCCGCCACCCGGAACCCCAGCCGCTCCGCGTCCTCCCGGAGCTCCTCCCGCCCGATCGCCGCCCGCCGCGGCGGCCGCGCGGGGTTCCGCCGGTGCGCCCTCTGCTTCCAGGAGTCCCGGTCGAGGAAGGTGACCACCAGGAACCGCCGCGAGACCCGCGCGAGCTCCGCGAGGATCCGCCTCCGCTCCCCCGCGTCCGGGAAATGGTGCAGCAGCCGGATCGACACCGCGCCGTCCACCGAGCGGTCCTTGAGCCCGATCCTCCGCGCGTCCGCCCGCAGGGCCGCGACCGGCGTTCCCGCCGCCGCGCGGCCCGCCCGCACCATCGGCATCGACAGGTCCGCCGCGACGTACGGCTGGCCGGTCCGCGCGAGCGTCTCCGTGAACCGCCCCGCCCCGCACGGCAGGTCGAGGATCGCCCCCCCCGCCCCCGCCGCCGCCAGCGCCCTTTTCACGCACGAGGCCTCGCGCCTCGCGGAGAGCCGGCGGAGCCACCCCTTCCGGTATTTTCCGGCGTACTCCTCCGCCCCTTCCTCGGTGAAATATCGCGCGTAGGCCATTCGTCAGAAGGCGCGCGGAGCGCGTTCTCCCCGGGCTTGGACGCCTCGGTTGGGAAGGGGTCCGGGGAAACCCTTCCCGAAAGGGTTTCCCCGTTGAGATTTCAGATTTGAGTTTTTGTTGAGATTTGAGATTTGTGATTTGCTCTCGGGTCCATTCTCTTCCGTCGTCCCTCCGCCCCGTCTCTACTTCCCGTTCCCCACCATCTTCTTCACCCGCTCGAAGTACTCCAGCACCGCCTTGCGGTCGTTCGGTGCGATCCGCCCCGCGGACACCGCCTTCTCCGCCATGCGCTCGTACCGCACGAGCAGGTCGTACTCCTTCATCTCGAGGGTATCCTCGTCGGCCCCTCCCGGCGACTCCCCGCGGACCCGCGGGAGCGGCACCGTGAGCTCCAGGAACCGGCTCTGCCCCTCCGGCCCGAACAGCGGCTTCACCTTCACGTCCTCGAACTCCGCCGGCGTGCGCTCGGGCGCCCCGAACAGCGGGTTCTTTCCCCCCGACTCCCCTTCTCCTCCCTTGCCCTTCCCCTCCGCCTTCGACTCGTCCGGCGTCGGCGACGGGGCGGGCCGGTTTCCCCCGGGCTTCGCCCCTTTTTCGCCCGCCGTGCCGGCCTCGACCAGGTCCCCGGCCGCCGGGGTCAGGATCTCGACCACGTTGGAGAGGGGCGACTCGTTCCCCGCCTCGTCGCGGGCGACGAGCGCCACGTACGTCCGCGTTCCGGCCGGGAGACGTCCCAGGGGCCGCCGCTCCCGCTGCCCGGACGGGCGGGGGCTCCAGCCCGGGCTGTGCCGGCTCGCGGCTCCGGCGCTGGCCGGCGTGAGGGGGTCCGGCGACTGCAGCACGCGGTAGTCGTGGGCGGTCCCCGTTTTCCCGTCGTCCCCCGTCGCCTGCCATTCCAGCCGGATGTCGCCCGGGTTCGCGCCCGTCGTCGCCTTGAGGTCGGTGATGGCCGCCGGCGGGATCCGGTCGGGGAGCGCCGGCTCGGGACCGGAGTCGGCGGGGCTCCTCGGGAGGCTCAAGGGGATGAGGAGCATCAGGAGCGCGCCGGCGGCCCACCCCGT
>JALOQY010000444.1 GCA_025459285.1 Planctomycetota bacterium
CCACTGGCGCGGCCCCGGCCGGGCGTGCGAAGCCGCCGGCCGGGGCGGCAGGATCTCGGGGAAAAAGTTCTCGAGCGGCGGAGGAGGGGTGGGTTAGCGGGCCGGGAGCCGGCAGAGCTTCGCATTCGGCCCGGGCTGGTCCGGCCGGCGCGGAGTCTTCCGGAGGTGCGGTCCTGTTCTACTCCACGCTGACCCTGCGGTTCGATCCGGCGTCGGGCTCCTTCGACGACGCGCGGCGCCCCTTGTCTGGCCCGGGGGATGCGCTATGATGGTCCGCGACACCGGGAGAACGACCGTGACGACGCCGACGACCTATGAGCACATCCGGATCGACCCCGCGATCTGTGGAGGTCTGGCTCACGTGGCCGGTACCCGCGTCCGGGTTATCGACATCGTGGCGCTCCATGAGCGTGGCCTCTCGCCCGAGGAGATCCTCGACTCCTACGAGCACCTCACGCTGGGTCGGATCCACTCCGCCCTCGCGTACTCCTACGACCATCCGGACGCCGTCGATGCCGAATTCCGACGGGCGTCGCCGGATGAAGATGAGTTCCGGCGGGAGCACGCGGCCGTCGCGGGATGAGACCCGCTCCCTCGCCACTGTACGCGGACGAGAACATCGAGGGAGTTCTCGTGCGCGCGCTCCGCGTGCTCGGACAGGACATCCTCCGCGGGATCGACGTCCATCCGGCGGGAACGCCCGACGTGGCCCACTTCGTGACGGCCGCGAGCCTCGGACGGGTGCTCCTCAGCCACGACGCGGACATGCTGGCGATCGCGACCCGGTGGCAGGCCGAATCACGGTTCTTCGCGGGACTGATCTTCCTCCCCACACGAAAGTACGGCGACACCCGGGCGGCGATCCGGGCGGTGCGACGCTGTGTTGCCCGATTCCCGGAGGTCCCCCCGGCCAACCGGATCTTCTTCGCCTGAGGGGCCGCGCAACAACAGCTTCGCAGGACCGAGAGCGCAGATGCGCCCGCCCAGCAAGGGTTGCGGTAGGGACGCCGGCTGCCCGGCGCCCCTCGCACGGATCCGTACGAGCGGAACCATGGCACACGGCTCTTACCTTGGATCATGGCGGTCAGTCGCTGCTCACCCCGATCGCCTTGGGGATTTCGGCGGGATCACCTGCGGAATGGAAGCCTCGACGGCATGGACACCGTGACGATCTTCGCGGACCTCGTCGGCGTGTCCGACCAGGTGTTCCGCGACATCGAGCGCGCGAGGTTCCCCTACCGGTTGATGGAGATCCGCACGTGGGAGCCCCTGGAGTTCGGGAGCCTCGCGCTCCTCGACTCCCAGGACCCGTACTTCCGCTTCCCGCTCCTCACGATCGGGGACCCGAGACTCCTGCCCGAGGGCCAGGCCCAGACCTTCGCCCGCGGGCCGCTCCGGGCCTACGCCCCGGTCGGTGCCGGCGCCGTGGCGCTGTTCAGTTTCTCCAAGGAGTCCGACATGCCCGACGACAGGAAGGACGAGAAGAAGGACGGCGAGAAGTCCTTCGAGAGCGGAGACCTCAGGGGCGCGGTGGTCACCATCGTCGCCGCGCTCGAGCCGCTCGCGGTGCTCCTCCCGGCCCTCCAGCAGCTTCTCGGGGGCGCCAGGACGTAGGGCGGGGAAGGCGCCCCCGGCGAGGCTCCGGCCGCGATGGCCGCCGCCGACCCCGTGGTCCGCGCCGACCTCGCCGCCACCAGGTTCCCGGCCATCGGCCCCTCGAGCCATCGGGCGAAGGGCGCGTCCCCGGCCCGGCGGGCGAAGCCGCCGGCCGGGGCCGTGATGGCGGAAGGGTGCGCGGCGGGGTAGGCTATCGGGCAGATGATGCGGGTGCTGGCCATTCTGTTCGGGGTCGCGGTGGTGGTGGGTGTCGGCGCGGTGGCGTGGATCGCGCTGGACCTGCCGCCGGTTTCGCTCGTGGCGCGGAGCGGGTTTCCGCCGGCGGGGGGACCGACGGGACGGGAGAAGGAGATCGAGGGGGTCCGGTTCGTGGAGATCGGGACCGGGTATTTCAGGATGGGGTCGTGGTTTCTCTGCACGAAGGGGGATGCGCTGGGTCGGATCTGCAAGATGTTCCGGCTGCCGTGGGGGAAGCAGCCGCAGGAGAAGGGGGACGAGGTGCCGGTGCGGTGGGTGAGGATCCGGGAGGCGTACTGGATCGCGGTCACGGAGCTGACCAACCGGCAGTACGAGCGGTTCGACCCGGAGCACGAGCGGGGCGAGTACTCGCCTGACGACGACTCGCCGGTGGTGAACGTGAGCTTCGAGGAGGCGAAGGCATACTGCGCGTGGCTGTCGAAGCGGAGCGGTCTTCGGGCGCGGTTGTCGAGCGAGGCGGAATGGGAGAACGCGTGCCGGGCGGGCTCGAGGACGGAGTACTGCTTCGGGGACGATGAGTCGAAGCTGGGCGAGTACGCGTGGTTCGATGCGAACGCGGGCAGGCGCGCCCACGCGGTGGGGACGAAGCGTCCGAACGCGTGGGGTCTCTACGATCGTCCGAACGCGTGGGGTCTCTACGATCTCCACGGCAACGTGTGGGAGTGGTGCGAGGACACGTACCACAAGGACTACACGGGCGCACCGGAGGACGCGCGGCCGTGGACGGAGGGGGGAGAGGTGTGGGAGCCGGGCGCCTCGCCGGGCCGGGTCTTCCGCGGCGGGGTCTGGTTCTGGCCGGCCGTCGGCTGCCGTTCCGCGTACCGGCGCTGGCTCCACCCCGGCCTCCGCGACTGGAACCTCGGCTTCCGCCCCTGCCTGGGGCCCTTGGACCGTTGAGCCACCGGGCCGCTGGCCGCGGCCCCGGCCGGGCGTGCGAAGCCGCCGGCCGGGGCCGTAGGATTTCGGGGAAGAAGTTCTCGAGCGGCGGAGGAGGGGTGGGTGAGCGGGTCGGGAGCCGGCAGAGCCTCGCATTCGGCCCGGGCTGGTCCGGCCGGCGGGGGGCCTTCCGGAGGTGCGGTCCTGTTCTACTCCACGCTGACCCTGCGGTTCGATCCGGCGTCGGGCTCCTTCGACGACGCGCGGTTCGACGAGTTCGCGAAGTCGAAGGAACTGCTCGGGGTGAAGGAGCACTTCTTCACGCACGGAGGTCTCCCCCACCTCCTCCTGTGCGTGTCGTGGCGGATGCCGCCGGCGGGCTCGGCGCGGAAGGTCGCGACCGACGACGAAGCCTGGAAAGGCCTTCTCACCACGCCGGAGGCCCAGGAGCGGTTCGACCGACTGCGGCGATGACGGAACGAGCGGGCGAAGAAGGACGGCATCCCGGCCTACGCCATCCTGACGAACCGGTCGCTGGCGGAGGTGGCGGCGATCCCGACGCCGGCCCTCGCGGCGTTCGGCGCGGTGGAGGGCTTCGGCCCGGCGCGGGTCGAGCGGTACGGCCGCGACATGCTGGAGGTCCTCGGCTGTCCGGTGGCCCGTGGATGAGCCGGTCCTCTTCACGCAGGTCTACGCGACCGTGAAGCACCTCCACGAGCTGGCGCCGCGGATGTCCAAGGTCCACCGCCCGACGCTCGTGCGGCGGCTCCTGGAAGCCGGCCTCGACCTGCTTTCGGCGACCACCGATCTCCGGTTCACGCGGGACCGGACATCGCTCTTCGCGCAGGCCGACCGCCACCTCGACGCCCTGCGGGTCCTGGTCCGGCTCTGCTTCGACCTGAAGCTCCTCTCCGGGAAGCAGTACGAGCGGATCGCCGGGGAGCTTTCCGAGGAGGGCCGGATGCTCGGCGGCTGGCGGAGGGCGAAGTGAAGCGGGTCGGCGGGCTCTTCGACCGCGTGGCGTCCTTCGAGGGCCTCCTCGCGGCCTACGGGCGGGCGGCGAAGGGGAAACGGGACCGCCCCGGCGTGGCGGCCTTCTTCCGCGCACGGGAGGAGGAGCTCTGCCGCCTCCGGCGCGAGCTCCTCGACGGGACGTGGCGTCCGGGGGGGCTCCGCTCGTTCACGATCTTCGATCCCAAGGAGCGGGAGATCTCGGTGCCGCCCTTCCGGGACCGGGTCGTCCACCACGCCGTCATCGGGGTCCTTTCGCCGGTCTTCGAGGCGCGGTTCGACCGGGACTCCTACGGCTGCCGGAAGGACCTCGGGATCGACGCCGCCCTGGCCCGGGCGCTGGCCTTCGTCCGGAGGTTCCCGTTCTGCCTGAAGACGGATGTGGCGAAGTTCTTCCCCAGCGTGGACCACCGGGTACTGGCCGCGCAGCTCCGGAGGGTCCTGAAGGACCGGCGGCTCCTCGAGCTTCTCGACCGGGTCGTCGCGGCCCACCGGCCGGGGCTGCCCATCGGGAGCCTCACGAGCCAGTGGCTGGCGAACTTCATCCTGACCCCGCTCGACCGGTTCCTGCGGGCGCGGCCGGAGGCGCGGGGGCAGATCCGGTACATGGACGACGTCCTCGTCTTCGGTGACCGCCGCGCGGGGCTGAAGGTGGTCCTCGCGGCGGTGCGCGGCTTCCTCGCGGAGAAGCTGCACCTCTCGCTGAAGGACCGCGTCACGGCGATCCACGCTACGAAGACCGGCGTCCCCTTCCTCGGTTTCCGGGTGAAGCCCGGGGGGATCGAGGTGCGGCGCCCGGGCTTCCGGCGCTTTGGCGAGGGGGTACGCCGGGCGGAGTGGTTCTTCCGCACCGGCCGGCTCACGGCGGAGAAGCTGCGGGAGTCCGTCACGAGCCGCCTCGCCCACCTCGGCCGGGCGCGGAGCCTGGCCATCCTTCGCGCGCACTTCGCCCGCTCGCCACCCATGGAGTGGTGAGGGTCCATCCCGAACTCGTCTTACGGGCGCGGGGCGCGAGCGCCACGTCTGCCCCCCCTTCCCGCCACTCCGTGCGTGCCCCCCGGGACCGGTTCCCGCGATCGGATGGCGCGGCGATTCCACTGGGCACGCCCCCTCCGATCCACGGTTCTGGCCGAGGGATCGCGGCCGAGCGCAAGGAGAGACGAGGAGTCGACCTTGCGGAGCCGGTCGTCGACGAGGAACGACGCCGCGATCGGTCGCGAGACCCGGCCCGAACCGCGCGGGGTGGCGGGAAGGGGGGGCTTCACCGGGTCAACCGCGGCGGGGACTGGAACAGGCAAGCCGTCAACTGCCGTTCCGCGAACCGGAACAGGAACCACCCCGACAACCGCAGGGACAACCTCGGCTTCCGCCCCTGCCGAATACGCGCGATGGCAGCCGACCGGCCTCCACGGACGCCCGTCCCGTCCCCCGCGCGCACAGCCCCGCGTCCGGGCCGCAAGGCCGAATCCCGACTCGACCGGCGCCGGCCGGTAGCGCGAGCGAACGCCGGCGCCGGCCTCTCCTTCGCCCCCGCCCGCGAGTCACAGGTGGACACAGGTGGAATCAGTCGATCACGAAAATGGTGCCTTACAGGGTGCCTCGGCTCGAACGGAGGCGGATTCGCGCGCGACAAAAATGGCGCAAGTCCTTGTCCCCCAGTACTTTCGGTGGTGGGCCCTGCTGGGATCGAACCAGCGACCAAGGGATTATGAGTCCCCTGCCGGCGATTCTGGCGCGGACATAAGTCGCGTCCCTATCATTAGTTGCGGCGCCTTCCGGAATCGCGGGCAATTCTGGATGCCCACCTGGATGTCCTTCCGGAATCCAGTTTCCCACCGTCCGCTGCAAGCTATTGCCTCTGAAGGCATTACGTCAAGAGACCGAATCGCCCTGGCCGACTTCCACGCAGGTGAAGACTGCACCGCGCCGTCCGCACCCTCCTCCCATCGACCTGCGCACGGACCGACGCGTCGCACCCGTCAGTGGACGACCCATCGGAGTTCGTCCACTACCTCGTCCACCGGTGCGGAC
>JALOQY010000445.1 GCA_025459285.1 Planctomycetota bacterium
TTGATGAGGTTGCCGGGTATGCTGACCGCGGCTAGAATGACCGACTCATCCGAAGGCACCCGGGCGTCCTGCCGGGAGGACAACCGCATGCACCGCGTCCTCATCGTCGACGACGAGGCGGACATCCGCGAAACGCTCGACATGATTCTCCGGTACGAGAAGTACGAGACGCTGCTCGCCCGGAACGGCGAGGAGGCGCTCGCGCTGCTCGAGGACCCCGGCGCCGACCTCGCGCTCCTCGACGTGAAGATGCCGGGCATGGACGGGCTCGAGGTCCTCGCCGCGATCCGCGCCCGGCATCCCGCCGTCGCGGTGCTCATGATCTCCGGGCACGGCACCATCGCCACCGCCGTGGACGCGCTCAAGGCAGGGGCCATGGACTTCCTCGAGAAGCCCCTCGACCGGGACCGCCTCCTCGTCCGGCTGAAGAACGCCTCGGCGATGCTCCGGCTGAACGAGGAGAACGTCGCCCTGCGCGGGAAGGTCTCGGAGAGGTACCGGATCCTCGGGGAGAGCGCGGCCCTCAAGCGGATCCTCGCCACGATCGAGAAGGTCGCGCCGACCCAGGCCCGCGTCCTCATCACCGGCGAGAACGGCACCGGGAAGGAGCTCGTGGCCCGGAACATCCACGAGCGGTCGGCGCGCTGGAAGGGGCCCTTCGTGGAGGTGAACTGCGCCGCGATCCCCCGGGAGCTCATCGAGAGCGAGCTGTTCGGTCACGAGAAGGGCTCGTTCACCGGGGCCACGGCGCGCCGGCGCGGCAAGTTCGAGCAGGCGGACGGCGGCACGATCTTCCTCGACGAGATCGGCGACATGGACCCCGCCGCCCAGTCGAAGGTGCTCCGGGTGCTCGAGGAGTCCACGGTGGAGCGGGTCGGAGGGGAGCAGCTCGTCTCCGTGGACGTGCGGATCCTCGCCGCGACGAACAAGGACCTTCGCGAGGCGGTGGAGAAGGGGGAGTTCCGGGAAGACCTCTACTACCGGCTGAGCGTCGTCCCGATCCACGTCCCCACCCTCGCCGAACGCCGGGACGACATCCCCCTGCTCGCCCGCCACTTCCTCGCGGAGGCGGTGCGCCTGAACGACCTCGAGCCGCGGAGCCTGACCGCCGAGGCCGAGGCGCTCCTCGTCCGGCAGCCCTGGCCGGGAAACGTCCGGCAACTGCGCAACCTGATGGAGCGCGTGGCGATCCTCGCCCCGCCCGGACCGATCCCCCCGGCGGCCGTCGAGGAGCATCTCGCGCCCCGCCGCCGCGCCGCGGGCGACCCGGTGAGCGAGTGCCGGACCTTCGAGGAGTTCAAGGACGCGAGCGAGAAACTCTTCCTCCAGACGAAGCTCTCGGAGAACGAGTGGAACATCAAGCGGACCGCCGAGCTCCTCGGCATGCAGCGGTCCCACCTCTACAAGAAGATCGAAAGGTACGGGCTCAAGTGATCCCGGAGGCCCTCATGAGAACGGCCCTGAAGACGGCAAAGGTCTTCTTCCCGACCCTGCTCCTCGCGGCCTGCGCCTCCGCGGCGGCCTGGCCGACGGATGCCGACCGGGCCTTCCGGAACGGCGACTACGAGCAGGCCCTCGCTCTGTATCGCGAGGCGCAGGAGCGCCGTCCGGGCGATCCGATGCTCGTGGAGAAGGTCGCGGCATCCCGGGACCGAGCGGTGGAGGCGAGGATCTACGCCGCCCGCGCCGCCGTGGACCGCGGCGACCATGCCGCGGCGCGCGCGGCCCTCGCCGCGGCCCGGGACCTCGGCGCCGACCCGGAGGCCATCGCCGCCGAGGAGGCCGCCGTCTCGGCGCGCGAAGGCAATGCCGGGGACGTCGTCTCCCGCGCGCGAAGCCTCCTCGCCGCCGGCCGACCGGAGGAGGCCGAGCGCCTCCTCGCCTCCCTCGGCGACGGGGCCCGGGGCGTCCCCGGCGGTCCGGAACTGCTCGCCGAGGCCCGGGAGGCGTCGGCCCGCCGATCGGCCTCGGACCGCGCCGCCGCGGCCCGCGCGACGCTGGCCGAAGGCCGCGCCGCCCTGGAACGCGGCGAGTTCGGCGCGGCCCTCGACGCGCTCTCCCGGGCCGCCCCGGCCCTGCCCGGCGAGGCCGCCGCGTTCCGGGCCGCGCTCGGGACCGCGCTTCGCGCCCGGGCCCTGGCCCACCTCGACGCGGGCCGGCCCGCCTCCGCCCTGTGGTTCGCCCGCGCCGCCCTGTCCGCCGAACCGGCGGGCGCCGAAGCCTCGGCCCTGCGCCGGCGGGCCGAGGAGGCCGCGGCATCCGCCCACGGCGCAAGCCTCGCCGTGACGTCGATCACGGACGGGACCGGCGGCCGGTTCGACCCGGCGACATTCCGCGACCGGCTCGCCGCCGCCTATGGCGCCAGCGCCGCCTCGCCCCTGACGCGCGTCGTCTCCTCCGGGAAGGCCGATGCCGAGCTGAGCGGCGAGGTCACCTTCCTCGATGTCGCGGATCTGCCCGTGCTCCGCGCCGAGCGGGTCCACGAAGTCCTGGTCCGGGTGGAGGTGGAACCGAACCCCGACTTCCCGCTCTCCGAGATGGAACTCGAGGACGCCCGGCTCGAGCGCCGCGACGCCGAAAGCGCCTACGAGGCCGTGAAACTCGAACTCGACGAGCTGGAGCGACTCGGCGGGTCGGCCCGCGTGCGGGTCTCCGACAGCTGGCGCTACGGCCCCTACAACGAGGCCGCCTACTACCGCCTCCTCGGCGAGGCCCGCCGGCGCGAGGCGGAGGCCCGCGCGTACGTGGATCGCTGCGGGCGGGTGGAGGACGCCGCCCGGCAGCGGCTCGCGGCCACCCCGCGGATGAACGAGCGCAGGATCATGGGGCGCGTGCCCTACGTCGAGGAGACGATCGGCCGCGCCGGCGCCGCGCGAGGGACGTTCCGCCTCTCCACCGGCGCGTCGTTCGCCGCTGAGGCGCAGCACCAGGAGACGGACCGCGTCGTCCGGGGCCGTCCCGACGCCGGCCTGCCGGACGACCCCGCCGCGCTGCCCGATCCGGGCCGGATGGCCGAGATCGTGCTCGGGAAGCTCGCGGCGGCGGCGGCGGCGCGGGCGGCGAGCCTCATGGCCGGAGAGCGCCGCGCGCTCATCGAGGAGGCGCGCGCGGCGGAGGGTTCAGGGGATGCGGCCGGCGCCGCCGAGCGCTGGGCTGCGTTCCTTCTCGCGACGGGCGGCGCCGACCTCGCGCTGGAGCGGGCCAACGCGGCCCGGATCCTCGCGCGGGCCTTCGGATTCGATCCGCTGGCCCTGCCGGGAGAGGGGGGACGGTGAAGACCCTCCTCCTGCTCCCGCTCCTGCTCCTCCTCCCGGCCTCCGGCGCGTGGGCCGACGGGG
>JALOQY010000127.1 GCA_025459285.1 Planctomycetota bacterium
ATCTGAGATCAAAGCCGTTTCAAGCCGTTGATAGCTAGCAGCCCGTCGGGGCCGGGGACGTTCTCAGCAATGCGACCCTTTACCCCGACGGGCTGCTAGCAGGTCAGAACCGGAACCGGAACCAGAGCTCGAGGATCCAGCCCTTGTAGTCGTCCACCGAGACGAGGTGGTCGTCGTAGATCGTGACCTTTCCGTCGGCGCCGACCGTGAGCCATTCCGTGAAGTCGTAGGAGGCCCCGAGCCAGAAGCGGTACCAGTCGTAGTCGTAGTCGCCGCGGGCGAAGCCGAAAGAGGCGCCGGCCGACAGCGCGACCTCGGGGATCGGGCGCCAGTTCAAGTCGGCGTACCAGTTCGTGGCCTCGCCGTCGAACTCCGCGCGCCCCTCCACGGGTACGTTGTCGTAGTACAGGACGCCATCGGTCTGGGTGTCGAACGACTGCCACTCGAACCCGAGGTTCACCGTCAGGTCCGTGGCCGGAGAGAGGCCGGCGTTCAGCCCGGCGACCCACGAGAAGATCTCCGTGTCGTGGAGGCGGTTCGTCGTGAGGCGGTGGGCGAGGAAGGCCGAGAACTCCGCGTCGGGAAGGCCGGAGTAGCGGGCCCGGACGCGGGCCTGGTCATCGTCCGCCGTGCCGATCGGGGCGAAGGGGTCGTCCACGCGCACGAACCGATAGAGGCCTTCCACCGAGAAGTCGTCCGCCGGATCGAGGTCGATCCCGGCGAGGAATCCGCGCCCCTCCGTGTCGTCTTCGGTGCGACCACCGTCCTCGAGTCGCTGGTCGAAGTCCTCCCACATCCACTCGTATCCGAGGCGGAACGCGACGAGGGAGGATGGTCGGTAGAGACCTTCCACGGAGGCGCGAAGCCGGTCCTGGTCCCGGTCGTTCTGGACGCGATCGTGGTACATGTCGGGCGGGTCGGCCGGATCGTCGTAGCGCGCCTCGCGCACGTCGGAGCGGACCTCGGAGTCATCCGATGTACCGGCCACGCGGGCGGCGAAGGAGAACTCCTCGGTGGCGAGCCATGCCGCGCCGATCTCGCCGCGGAGCCAGGTCGCGGAGCCGCGGATGCTCTCGCGGGTCTCCGTCACGTCCTCGTCCGTGAAGGTGCCGGTGCCGCGCGTCCGGGTGTCGAGATCGGACCAGACGAACTTGCCGTCGAGTTTCAGGGATTCGCTCGCGTCGAAGGCCGCGAGGAGGGTGGTGACCGGTCCGTCCCCATCGGTCCGCTCCGCGTAGTCGAGGGAGGAGGGAACCACGGGAAGCGTCCGCTGATCCGCCTCCAGCCGGTCGAAGCGCCACCCCTGCGTCAGACCGAGGGTCAGCCCGCCGGTGCTGTACTCGGCGCGGGCCCAGATGTGGTGCGTGCGATCCTCGAAGGGCTCGCGGTCCTGGGCCACCGCTCCGGGCACGAAGCGCGATCCCGCGACGCGGCCCTCGCGGGTGTTCATGTCGAAGCCGAGGGAGAAACGGAGATCGGCGTGCGGGAAGAGGGCCGTGGCGAGGCGGAGGTCCTCGCGGCGGCTCGTCGTGTCCCGGGGGTCGCCGGTGGCGCGGTAGACCTGGTTCAGGCGCCGATAATCGGCGGTGAGTTCCCAGTCGAGGGCGCTTTGCAGGGCGAGGGAGTATGTTTCGAGCGGATCGCAGATGCCCGACGCCTCGAAGCGGATCCGGCGCTCCGTCGGACCGAGGGACCGGGCGTCGAAGGACAGGTCGAAGAGGCGCGGTCCGTCGTCGAGGTTCACGTCCTGGTCGTAGACCCGCTCGTTCCCGGTGACGTTCACCAACCGGATGCCGAGTCTCGCCTCGCCGCTCGTCCGCCAGCCGCCGGCCTCCGGGGCCAGTTCCGGCAGGGGAGGCAGGATCTTCAGTGGGAACGGGCGGGCCGCGACGGGGGCGGGGGGCTCCGCGCCGAGGTCGAGGGCGAAGGGCGGGCGGCCGGGCGTGGCGGCGGGGGAAGGAGCGGCGACCGGGGCGGGCGGGTGGATGGTGTGGCAGTCCGCGCACTTCTCCTTCCCGGGCGCCGGCGTGAAGTGGGCCGGGGCCGCCTTGTCCGAGTGGCAGAGGAGGCAGGCCCGGTCAGCCTTCGCGGGCTCGGCCCGGCGCGGGTTCAGGATGAGCGCGGGATCGCCCCGGGAGAGAGCGTGTGCCGAGCCGGCGCCGTGGCAGGACTCGCAGCCGCCCAGTTCCTCGGTCCGCTCCCGGTGGGGGAACGCCTTCATCTCCGGCCGGTCGGAATGGCACACGAGGCAGGAGTCGGTGCCGATCGTCTTCGCCTTCCCCGCGTCCGCGGCGGCCGACGCGAGACTCGATGCCGCAAGGGCCGCGAAGAGCGCGAGGAGGCAGAACCCGATCTGACCGCGTGTGCGGAGATCCTCAGCGGAGGAAGTTCGCGTCGACATGGGATCCATGGATGCTCCCGTGGCAGGAGAGGCAGTTGCGGAACGGACTCCCCGCGGACTGGTCGTGGTTCACCGGGGTCACGTGGCACTGGATGCAGAGTGTGCGCACGTCGCGGTGGGTGAGGAGGCGGCGGTTGATGGAGCCGTGGGGCACGTGGCAGATGACGCATCCGTCCTGGCGGTCGGCCTCGTGCTCGAAGAGGAACGGTCCGCGCTTGTCGACATGGCACTCCGCGCACCTGTCCTTCCGGATCTCGAGCGCGAGGATGCCGGGAGGATCGCCGTGGGGGGCGTGGCAGGAGGAACAGTCGAGCCCGGCCTCCCCGAGCGGGTGGTGGTTCGGCAGGTTGAACTTCGCCCGGGCGTCGCCGTGACACGCGGTGCAGAGGTCGACGCCCTTCTTCCGGGGGCTCTCCGCTTCGCTGACGAGCGGGTCGTGGCATGTCGTGCAGGAGAGGCCGGCGCGGGCGTGATCGCCCCGCGAGTACGCGAAGAGGGAGGAGTCAGAGCGGTGGCAGGAGAGGCAGAAGCCGGCCTGCTGCTCCTTCGGCAGGCGGGCCGGATTGCGGATGGCGTCCTTCGCTCCGGCGCGCATCACATGCGCCGATCCGGGGCCGTGGCAGGACTCGCAGCCCGCCGCCTTCGGATCGGCGAGGAGGATGCCGTGCACGGACTTCGCGATGCCGGGGTGGGGGTCGGCGTGGCAGATCGCGCAGGTCGCGGAGCCGACGTTCTTCCCCTCGACCGGCGCGGCGCCGGAGGCGAGGATCGGCCGGCCCTGGCTCTCCTTCCCCCCGTGGGCTTCGTGGCAGGTCAGGCAGGAGAGCCCCTGGGCCTCGAGCGGCCCCCCGGCCCACCCCTTCGCGTGGTCGGGGGTCGAGGTGTGGCAGGTGAGACAGAGGCCGCTCGCCTCGGCGGGGGTGCGGGCGAGGGGATCGAGAACGAACGCCGAGCGCCCGCCGGACTTCGCGTGGGCCAGTGCCGGGCCATGGCAGACCTCGCACCCGCCGGCGCCTTCGGTGAGGAGCGGACCGTGGACGGAGGCGGCCGCCGAGTCCACCGCGGCGCGGTGGCAGTTCGCACAGGCGGCGTCGCCGGCGCGCTGGCCGGCCAGGGCGGCGGGGACTTCGGCCGCGGACCACAGCGGGTCGGCGCGGTCCACGTGGACGTCGTGGCAGACCGTGCAGGCCGGTCGGCCCGCGGCGTAGACGGGCATCTCACGGGCGTGACGGTCGGGGATCGCCCGGTGGCAGAGCAGGCAGGAGGCCGCGGGCGGGTCCTTCGCGATCGCCGGCGGAGCCTTCCCGGCGGCGAAGTCCGGGGCGGCCTTCGCGTGGGCCGACCCGGCCCCGTGGCAGGCCTCGCAGCCCGCGCCGGGCCGGTCGATCACCGCCCCGTGGAAGCTCTTCGCGAAGGCGGCGAAATCAGCGCCGTGACAGGGCCGGCAGGCGCCGTCGCCGAGGTAGCCCCGCGCGTCCCCCGGGTAGGCGGGTCGCGCGTCCGAGGCCTCGTGGACCTTGTGGCAGTCGGCGCAGGTCTGGCCCTTCTTCGCGAAGTCGGTCTTCTCCCAGGTGGCCGCATGCTCCGGATAGCCGCGGTGGCAGGCGAGACAGAGGGCGGCCTTGCCGGCAGCGTCGAGGTGCTTCGCGAGGGTGACCTCGGTGGGGTCGGCGACGTGGGCGGCGGCGGAGCCGTGGCAGGCCTCGCAGGCGGCGTCGGGATGGAGGACGGCGAGGAACCGGTGCGAAATCGAGGTGAGGCTCACGTCCCGGTGGCAGCGGGCGCACACGCGGTCCGGGACCGGCTTCGGGGCCGATTCCCCCTGCCCGACGAGCGCGTCGAGGGGCAGCAGGATGGCCGCGGGCGCGAGGATGAGGAGAAGCGCGGTGAGGAGACGGAGAGCCATCGGTGAGTCTCCGGGGTCCGGGGTAGCCCTGCAGATCGGGATTATCGTCCGGCAAGCCGGTCCTGTCCACTCCGCGGTGACGGAGAGCGAGAACCGTTTGCCGTTTTGCAGCCTGTCGCGGCAAAGGGTCGCACCGCAGGGATCGCCCTCGGTCCCGACGGGCTGCTCGAGGACTTGACAGGTTCATATCCGTCTCCGGTCTTGGCGGACGCCGGTTTCAAAATTGCGATTTGGCCTCAGAAACGGGAATCTGGCGTGCGGTCTGTCCCGCGGATCCCGCCACCATGCACCGAACCCGGATCATCCTCCTTGCCCTCGGCTTCCTCCTGCTGGCTCCGGCCGCCCTCCGGGCCGCCGAGCCCGAGAACTGCCTCGAGTGCCACGGCGAGGCGTGGCTGTTCGAGGGCTTACCCGACGCGGAGCGCCTGGTGATTCCCGAGTCGACGCACCTCGGGACCCTGCACGGCGCGATGGGAGTGGGCTGCGCGGGCTGTCATGCCGACTTCGGCCTCGCGGAGGGTCGCCCGCACATCTACCACCGGGAGCTCCGCGAAGCGAAACCCGTGGCCTGCGGCATGTGCCACCAGGAGGCCGGGAAGGCGTTCAAGAGCAGCCTGCACGGCTACGCCCTGACGCGGGGGAACCCGCGAGCCCCCCGGTGCGTCACCTGCCACGGGACGCACGACATCCTCTCGTCCTCGGACCAGAGGTCGCCCACCCACAAGGCGAACGTGCCGGGGAAGTGCGCGGAGTGCCATGGGACGGCGGGTCTCCTGACGGACCAGCTCGTGAAGCTGCCGGAGTCCTTCCGGGACTACGCCCAGTCGGTGCACGGGCAGCACAACCGCAAGGGCGACTTCCGGGCCGCCTCGTGCGACGACTGCCACCAGGTGCACGCCCTGCGCAACAGCGCGGACCCCGAGTCGCCGATCCACCAGCGGAACGTGGCGACCACCTGCGGCAAGTGCCACCCCGATCGGCGGGACGAGTACGTCCGGTCGATCCACGGGCGGGCCGTCGAGGCCGGGATCTCGGACAGCCCGACCTGCACGGACTGCCACGGCGAGCACCTGATCCTGAGCCCGAGCGATCCCGGGGCGAAGACCCACGGTTCGCGGATCGCCACGGATACCTGCGGGCGCTGTCACGACGACCCGATCATCATCGCGAAGTACCACCTGCGGGGCGGGGTGGTGGGCTCCTATCGGGACTCCTACCACGGCTGGGCCACGCGGAGGCACTACACGGAGGCGGCGACCTGCATCAGCTGCCATACCGCCCATCTCGTCCTGCCGGTCGCCGATCCGGAGTCCACCGTGAGCCCCGGACGGGTGGTGGAGACCTGCCGGCAGTGCCATCCGAAGGCGACGGTGAAATTCGCCCGGAGCTACGACCATCAGAGCGCGTCGATCAGCGCGAACCCCATCAACTACTGGATCCGGTACGGCTACCTGTTCCTGATCGCGGGGCTCATCGGGGCCATGGTCCTGCACAACCTGGTGATCATGAACTACTACATGGTCCAGCGCCGGCGGGAGGAGAAGGCCTCCCGCTGGGTCCTCCGTTTCGACCGGACGCAGATCGTGCAGCACCTCGTGCTCACCGTCGCCTTCCTCATGCTGGCGATCACCGGCTTCGCGCTCCGCTACCCGGAGGCCTTCTGGGTGCGGGGCCTGCATTGGATCGGCATGGGCGAGCCTGTCCGGTCCCTCCTGCATCGGATCTTCGCCGTCGTCCTCATCGGCGTGGGCTCCTCGCACGTCTGGTACGTGCTCATGACGCGGCGGGGGCGCGGCGAGCTGCGGGCCCTGGCGCCATCGCTCCGGGACGTGGGTGATCTCACTGCGAACATGAAGTTCCACACCTGGCGGAGCGGCGAGCACGTGAAGTTCGGACGCTACGACTACTCGCAGAAGGCCGAGTACTGGGCCCTCATCTGGGGAACGTTCGTCATGATCCTCACGGGCTTCGTGCTCTGGTTCCCGGAGTTCTTCGTGACCATCCTCCCCGTCTGGTCGATCAGCGCGGCGCAGACGATCCACTTCTACGAGGCCTGGCTCGCCACGCTCGCGATCCTCGTCTGGCACTTCTTCTTCGTGATCTTCCATCCCGAGGAGTACCCGATGAGCTGGACCTGGCTCACCGGCCGGATGTCGGAGAAGTCGGCGAAGGTCCACCATCGCGGCTGGTACGAGGAGGAGATGCGGACCGGCGGCGTGAAGCCCGGGGAGGGCGGGGAGGATCTGCCTCCCCGCTGACATCAGACAGCGCGGGCCGGCCCGTCGCGATCCGGGTGCGGGCCTGCCCGCGCTGTGTCACCCCCTGGTGGCAGGATGGGGGCGTGACCACGCAACTCGCGAGTTTCGGCTGGCCGTGGCTGATCCTGGCCGGCGCGCTCTTCGTCGCGGCCTATGCCCTCCTCGTGTCGCCGGGGAACGGGGACCGGGACTGATCCGGGAATGTCAGCGGCCCGTAGAGGCCGGGGACGATCTCGGCAAGGCGACCCTTTTCCCCGACGGGCTGCTGGCCAGGAGTCTCTTTGCCGCCGGCCGGGTCGGGCATAGACTTCCCGGTTCCAGTGGGCGGTCGCCGGACCGACCGGATTCCGGGGAAGAACAGAGAGGAGATAGCGGTGCGCAAGTTCCTGATGGTGGCGTTCGCGGTCCTCGTGCTCGTCGGGGCCGGCCGCGTCGCGCAGGCCACGCCGGAGGAGGACATCGCCCGGCTGGAGATGCAGCTGAAGATGCTGACGAACCAGCTCGTCGAGATGTCGAAGGAGATCGAAGGGCTCAAGGCGAAGGTCGCGGCGCTGGAAGCGGGCGGCGCCGTCGCGGTCCGCCCGCCCGTGGTTCCTGCCGTGGAGCCCCCCGTGCGGCCGCCGGTCGTCGTTCCGCCGGTCGGTCCGCCGAGGCCCCCGGTGGTCGTCCCTCCGGTCGTCCCCCCGGTGGTCCCTCCGGTGGTCGGTGTGGTGCCCGGCGTCGGGGCCGCGGGCCGGTACGCGCTCGACACCCAGTCCTTCATCGACGGCCTCCTGAAAGTGCAGCTCGCCCAGGTCGACCAGTTCATGGCGGAGAGCTCGGAGGAGGAGAAGGAGCAGGCCCGCCAGCAGATCCGGCAGCAGGTGCAGCAGATGGCCGGTTCGATGCAGATGACCGTCGTGCTCGGCGCGGACGGGCGGTTCTCCATGGAAGGCCTCTTCATGGGGCAGAAGAGCACCGCGGAGGGCACCTGGAAGCTCGAGGGCGAGAAGCTGATCATCACGACCACGAGCGAGGACGGCAATCCGAAGGATTCTCCCGAAGAGAAGACCGGGACCTTCCGCGACGGCAAGATCTACATCGGTCCCGACGACGAAACGCCGATGCAGATCGTCCTGATTCGCCAGTAGCGGTCGTCGGTCACGAGGCGCGACCGGGCTCCGGCCCGGCCGCGCCTCATTTCGTGGCGGGCCAGGCCTCCCGGGCCGCGGCGGCGTACCGGCTCGCCCCGTGCGCGGCAAGAAACGCCGCGAGTTCCTGCGGCGGGGGGGGAAGGGGCCCCGAGAGGAGCGCCTCGAAGGCCCGCTGCGCGGGGACTTCGGCGCGGAAGGCGGCGGCGGCGCTCCGGGTGCCGTCGAGTTCCGCCTGCGGGAGGCAACCCGAGAGGGCCTCCGCGTACTTCGCGATCCGCTCCGCGGCGCCGGCCAGGTCCGGCAGGGGGTCGGCGGCATCGCCCCGCCCCATCTCGAACCGGAGGATCCGGACCGCCAGGTCCCGGAGACCGGGAGCGACGTCGGCGAGTGCTCCGGTCCCGGAGTAGACCCGGTTCCACGGTTCCGGACCGTCCCGGAGCACGGCGAGGCCGGCTTCCACCTCCGGATCGCCGCGGGCCTCGAACACCGGCGGGGCGTAGGGCACGAACACGTCCGGGGCCGAACCGATGCCTTCGGGGTGGACCTTGCGGATCGGCGTCGCCCGGTCGTGGACTCCCAGCCGGAAGGAGGCGAGGCCGGAGGGCAGTTCGATGACCGAGGGGATGATCGTCGCTCCTCCGGTGGGGCGGCCGACGGTGACCGCGCGCCCGGTCTCGGCCATCGCCCAGGTGAAGGTCTCGGCGGAACTGATCTCCCGCTCGTCGGTGAGCATGACGACGGGGCCGGCGAACTGGAACGGGCCGGTGGGTTCGAGCCGGCGGTCCCCGAGGGTCGCCGCCTTCGGGAAGAACCGCCCGGCCATCTCCCATGCCGGGAGGTCGCTCCCGCCGCCCATGCCCCGGCAGTCGAGGAGGATGGTCTTCGCCTCCCGCAGCGCGTCGAAGGCCCGGTGGAACTCCGCGGCCGTCTCGCCGTCCATCGCCCCGAGGATGCGGACGTAACCGACGCCGCCGCCGAGCATCTTCGAGACGGCCCGCCCCTCCGCGGGAACGCCCTCGGGCATGGAGACGGCGGCCCGGCCGAGTCCCCGGCCGCCCGGTCCCCAGCGGTCGAGCGTCACGCGGGCGACCTCGCCGCCGGGATTTTGGAACTCGACCGGGAGCCGGTCGGCGTCGCCGAAGGGGAAGAACTGGAAGGAGAGCCGCGCGTCGAGGAAGTGGTCCGAGGAGAAGCCGATCCACTCCCGGACCCTGCGGCGGACCTCCTCGTGGACGACCTTCGCGGGCCGCCCGCCGATCCGGAGCAGATCGGCGCCGGCCTGGATTCGACCGGCCAGGGGGTGGCCGGGCATCAAGGCCCGCAGGACGAGCCGGCCCTCCCCGGCGGCGATCCACAGGCCGGCGCCATAGAGGCCGTCGAAGGCCGGCAGGTGGACCTCGACCTTCGCGGCGGTGACGCCGGAGTGGCTGTCGCGAAGCGTGGCGAGGAGGCGGTGGAGGTTCTGGATGTGGGTCGTGTCATCCGGACACTCCGCGAACCGCGGGCGCCAGTCCCGGCAGACCTCCTCCCAGTCGATCCCCTTCCTGGCGAGGGCGGGATGCCGCGCGGCGACCGTCTTCGCGACGAATTCGAAGTCGGTGGAGAACGACTTCCGGCGGGGGGCGGCGGGGACGGCGGCGCGCGGGGGCTCCTTCTTCGTGACGACGGCCCGGATCATCCAGCCCCGGCCGGCTTCGAGGGGCGTGGTCGCGGTTCCCGGCAGACCGGACGTGGAGGCGGCCTCCTTCGAACCCGCGATCCCCACGAACACGCCCTTCGTCGCGGTCGGGGCGAAGGACAGGTTGACCGTGAACCGGGCCGGGGCCGGAACGGCGGGTTCGAGGGGGACATCCACCCACGCGAGGGTGCCCGGCGCGAAGAGGGAGTAGGGAGCGGGGGTTTCCTTCAGCACCTTGCCGTCCGGATCGGTGATCGCGACGGTGAAGAAGGTGTCCGCGGGATCGTAGCCTCCGCCGTAGCGTGCGCCGTGGACGCGGACCGCGCGGATCCAGTGCTTCCCGGCCGGGCGGTCGAAGGTCACGGAGTGGCCGGAGCCGGCGAGGCTCCTCTTCCCGACCATGGTCCCGTCGTCGCGAGCGAGTTCGCGGTCCCCGGCCGGGGCGGCGGGAGAGAGGGGAGTCGCGGCGAGCAGCAGAAGCGTGGCGAGGAGACTCGGTCTCACGATCACCTCCGGTCCGGGGTCCTTATCCCTGGATGATATCGGGCAGCCCATCGTTCGCGCTCGATGGAAGGCCCTCCCGGTCCCCGGACCGTCTGCACCGGGGGGGGATGCGCGGGGAAACCATGACCCGTGGAAGAACGCTCGTCTTGCGGGATGCGCCCGGCCTGTCTATCATGCAGGGCGTCGACGGAGGTGCTCCGGATGCTGATCCTGAGGAAGGAACAGGAAGACGTCCTGAAGAGGCTCGCGTCCGACGAGTACGAGTGTCGGGTGCTGGCGCATGTGAAGGCGGTGTTCCCGGCGCACGTGGAGAAGCGGGGCGAACCGGATTGCCGCCGGATCATTCGCAAGGGGATCGAAGAGAGCGCGCGGTACCGGATCCGGACGGAATTCGACGTCGTCCGGTTCATCGACCTGATGTTCGTGCTGGGAGAGGATTTCCCGAAGGACTCCCGGCTCCCCTGGGCCTCGACGACTCTGGCGCGAAAGGATCTTTCGCCCACGTCGAAGGTGGACCAGTTGTGGGAACAGAGCACCGAGCGGTTGAAGGAAGCCTCCGGGCGGGAGGTTTGAACCCGTGAACTGGTTGAGCGAACTGCTGTCATCGATCTTCAGCCCCAGCCGGCCGGCGGGTTCCTCCACCGAGACCTGTCCGCTCCAGCGGCGGCTCAGCTGCCGGTTCGGGTCGACGGAGGTGAAGTGCGGTGACTCCGTGGAATTGCAGGCGGACGCCACGAACATCGACGACGGCACCAGCACGGAGTTCGCGATCAAGGACCTCGTGAACGACGTGCGGGCCGACAGCGAGGAGGCGCCGCTCGAGTCATCGCAGGTCCGGGGTTTGAACTGGATCAGCAAGAAGCCGACCGACGAGTGGCCGGAGGACGAGTGCGGGCTCGATGCCTCGGCGGACGGGGTCACGGGAGAGGGGGAGAACCGCCTGCACTTCCACCGCTACCCGGACATCTCGCCCGTGCGCCGGACGGAGACGATGACCGCGCCGGGAGAGATCGACGGCACGCCGGTGACGTTCGAGTGGACGAAGAAGTACGCGATCTCCATCGAGGACGGCGTGATGTACGTCCGGGTGAAGATCAAGCTCCAGAACATGCAGGGGCCGCGGCCGGCCACCGGGAGCCCCCAGCCCGCGGTGGGGCCGGCGGTCTCGACCGCCGACAAGAACACCTGGGCCTCGGAGATCCAGAACTACCTCTCGGGGAAGTGGTTCTTCCACCGGGACGGTTGCCAGCGGCGGAGCTGCGACTGCCCGCGGGACCGCAAGTGCTGCAAGCTCCGCGTCCGGGTCCGGGTGCGGTTCGTGGAGAGCGGCGAGCATCACGTGGTGCGTCTCTACACCGGGGCCGGGCGGGCCAACGCCAGCGAGTGGTTCCGGATCAAGACCCGCGACAACACCTATGCCCACGAGGTCGGCCACCTCCTCGGGTTCTATGACGAGTATGCCGGTGCTCATGGCGACGGGCGCGCGGATCCCGAACTACTACTACGGCGACTTCCGGCGGTGGTACCGCCAGCGGACCGGCGAAGCCTGGGACTACCTGCGCCCCTGAGAGGGAACGATGATCCCCGAAATCGTGTATTGGACGAACGCCGCCGCGGAAGGGATGTACACGCGGCTCTCGATCTCCGCGAAGGGGGAGTCGACGCTCGTGGTGACGAGCAACCGTGACGACCCGGCGGTCGCCTCAGTGGGGATCTTCCGGACCTCGTTCTCGGAGCGCCAGCTCGCGCCCCTCCTCCAGGCGCTCCGCGCCCCGGCGTTCGCCGAGGTGAAGAACCCGGGTGGAATGATGTCCGGGCAGGTCCTCCGGAAGATCCTCGTGAAGGAGGAGGGCCGGGAGGCGGTGGCCCGGATGGTGCTGGAGGACGGGAAACCGGCGGGTTTCGTGGCCCCCGAGGGGATCCTGCTCACGGCTCTCCGGATGACGCGGGAGAAGGCCTTTCGGGCCGTGGCGCTGGAGCCCCTCAAGTTCCCGACGCCGTTCAAGCGCGAGGAGCCGGTGAGCCTCGCGGTGAGCCTCGCGGGACTCGGCCCGGAGGAGGTTTTCGCCCCGTTGCCGCAGAAGTGGGAGGAACTGGGCGTCGATCTCTCGATCCGGGGGGTGCGGGGGGACGTGCACCCCACCCAGGTCTCCTCGCGGCACCTGAAGTTCGAAGCCGTGAAGCCGGCGGAGGTCAAGGTGCTCACGGGGGCGGAGGAGGGCACTCACCTCGCCCGGATCGGCGCCGGCCGGCCGTACCGGCTGGACGTCCGGCGCCGGTACGACTGGCCGCCCGGGGCCTGGCGGGTCGAGGTGAGCTTCACCCTGCCGCTGTTCGATCGGGAGGGAGCGAAGATCGAGACGTTCGAACTGGTCGCTCCGGAGTCCGCGGCGCACTGTACGGGTGCCGTGAAGCCGGAGGACCTGGCCCCGCCACCCCGTGCGAAGGGGGAGGAATCGGAGCCGCAGGAGGACTTCGCGGAGGCCGAGGAGTAGACGCGGACGGTAGGATGTCCGTCCGGCGGACGCTCGGAACGGAACATGAACCGGCGACGGACCGGAGACGGTTGACGGAAAGGAGTTCGGGACCATGCCTGGCAGCCAGACGCACCGCGACATCGGGATCGGGACGCCCCTGGGCGAGGATGCCCTGCGGCTCAGCGCCTACTCGGGCTACGAGGAACTCGGACGTCCCTTCGAGTACCACGCGACCCTGCTCGCCGAGAACCACAGCGTCGATTTCGATGCGATGGTGGGCCAGAACGTCACGATCCGGATCGAGACGCCGACCGGCGACATCCGCCACATCAACGGGTACGTGAGCCACTTCGCGCTCGTCGGCGAGCGCCACCGTTACGTGCAGTACGACGCGACGATCGTCCCGTGGACCCACTTCCTCACGCGGTCCGCGGACTGTCGGATCTTCCAGGAGATGAAGGTCCCGGACATCGTGAAGCAGGTCTGCCAGGAGCACGGCTTCACGGACATCGTGGACCGGCTGACGGAGACCTACCGGACCTGGGAGTTCTGCGTCCAGTACCGGGAGACGGCCTTCAACTTCATCAGCCGGCTGATGGAGCAGGAGGGCATCTACTACTACTTCAACCATGAAAACGGCAAGCACAAGCTGGTGCTGGCGGACGGGAGTGCCTCTCATGACCCTCTGGGAGGCGAGGCCATCCCCTTCGAGACGGAGGGCTCCGACGACGAGGCCCAGGTCATCACCGAATGGCGGCTGGCGGCGCAGGTGATGCCCGGGGTGTTCGTCCAGACCGACTATGACTTCACCGCCCCCAAGAAGGACCTGGTCGCGAAGGCCCAGATCCAGCGGGGGCACGGGGGGGCGAGCTTCGAGATCTTCGACTACCCCGGGGAGTACTCGGAGACGGCGGACGGGGAGAAGCTCAGCAAGGTGCGGATCGAGGAGATGCAGGCCCGCCAGGAACGAGTGCAGGGCAAGGGAAACGTGCGGGGTCTCCGGACCGGGGCGACGTTCAAGCTCTCCGGCCATCCGCGGAAGGACCAGGACCGGGAATACCTGATCGCGAGCACCTCCTCCAGCGGTGTGGCGGAAGAATTCGAGAGCGGCGGCGGCGGCGGCGGTCTCGTCTACAACGTGACCTTCGAGGCGCTCGACGCGAAGCGGACGTTCCGGTCGGCGCGGACGACGCCGAAGCCGGTGGTGCAGGGGCCCCAGACCGCCTTCGTGGTCGGACCGAGCGGGGAGGAGATCTGGACCGACAAGTATGGCCGGGTGAAGGTGCAGTTCCACTGGGACCGGCGCAGCAAGACCGACGAGACGAGTTCCTGCTGGATCCGCACCACGCAGGCCTGGGCCGGGAAGAAGTGGGGCGCGATGTACATCCCGCGGATCGGGACCGAGGTGGTGGTGAACTTCCTGGAGGGCGATCCGGACCGGCCGATCCTCGGCGGCTGCGTCTACAACGGCGAGGCGATGCCGCCGCACCCACTGCCCGACAAGATGACGGTCTCCGGCCTCAAGACGAGTTCCAGCAAGGGCGGCGCCGGGGCGAACGAACTGCGCTTCAACGACAAAGCGGGCGAGGAGATGGTCTACATCCATGCCCAGAAGGACCGCGACGACCGGGTGGAGGAGAGGTGGCGCCAGTGGGTGGGGAAGTCCCTGCACCGGATCGTGAAGGAGGACGAGAAGATCAAGGTGGAGGGGGACCGCCACGACAAGGTCGTCGGCGACGTGAACTTCAAGGTGG
>JALOQY010000128.1 GCA_025459285.1 Planctomycetota bacterium
ACCGCTTCCCGGATCCGCCGGTCGTCCCGGGGGTCCGAGAGGGAGATCGGTGTCCCGAAGCGGATCCGCACCTCCGCCTGGCGCGGGAACCGGCAGCCCTTGGGCCAGACCCGGAACGAGCCCTCGATGAAGGCCGGGACGACCGGAGCCCGGGCGCGCGCCGCGAGGAACGCGGCGCCCGGCCGGAACGGCCCCGTTGCGCCCGTCCGAGAGAGCTGCCCTTCCGGGAAGATCCCTACGGCCCCGCCAGCTTCGAGGACCGCTTGCGCCGCGCGGAGCGTCTCCCGCGCCAGGCCGCCCTCGGGCACCCGGATGGAGCCGGCGAGCCGGAAGAACGGCCGCGCGAGACGGACGTCGAAGAAATCGGAGGTCACCAGGTAACGCAGGGGGCGTGGAGTCCCCATCTGCAGGAGGATCGGATCGAGATACCCCCCGTGGTTGGCCACGACGACACACGGCCCGCTCCGGGGAACGGCCCCGGCATTCTCGACGCGCAGCGAGAGGAAGATCCGCGAGAGGATTGCGGAGACCAGATGGGCGATCGTCCGCGGTGCGTCTCCCGCGATCACTTCCCGCGGACGTTCGGTCGGGCGACGGAGGCCTGCTGGCCCCAGGACGTGCCGCCGAACCGTGCGATGCACTTGGCGTACTGGGCCCGGGCCCGGCTCGGGTTGTCGCTGCCGATCCCGGCGCCGGCCATGAACTCGAAGCACTTGCCGGAGTAGAACAGGGACATGGCCGTCTGCTCCGGATCGTCGTCGTACAGCACTTCGACGCGCAGGAAGGCGAGAAGCGCCTCCTTCCACTTCTCGGTGCGGAAGTAGCAGAGCCCGAGGCCGTTGAACACGCTGGCCAGGACACCCTTCTCCTCCGCGGTGTCGGCGATGCTCTGGAAGAAGGTCAGCGCCTCGTCGAACTTGCCCAGGTGGATCAGGCAGTTCCCGATGCCGAGCTTGGCGAGGGTCGCCACCTTCTTCAGTTCCGCGACCTTCTCCACCTCGGCCAGCAGCTTGCGGTACTCCTCGAGGGCCTGGTTCAGGAGGCTCGTGTTCTTCGCCTTCTCGCCCTGCTTCTGGATGATGCGGATGAGGTAGTAGCGGGCGACCTGCTTCTCGGCCTCGGGCAGCCCCGTGAGCTTCTGGAGCCGGTTGAACGCGTTCTTCGCCGCCTCGACGTTGTCGAGCTGGTTCAGGTTGATCTCCCCGATCTGCACGAGCGCCTCGGGGGCGAACCGCGACTTCGGGAAGTCGTTCAGGAGCTTCTCGAAGCCCTGCACCGCCGGGCCCCACTGGTAGCCGCTCTGGCAGATTTTCGCCACGTAGTAGAGCGAGTACATCCGGAGCCAGGCCCGGTTTCCGCTGTTCCCGGCGAGGGAACGGAAACCCTGGACCGCGGAGTCGTAGTCACCGGCCTCCATGTCGGCCACCGCAACGCTCCACGCCTCGGGCTTCGGATAGTAGAAGACCTCATCGACCTGGTCGGACGGCGTCTCCTGCCGGGTGGTCTTCTCGCCGACCTTCACCGAGTAGACGAGCTTGTCGTAGTTCTCCTCCAGCACGGTGATGGCGGAGCCCTCGTGGTCCTCCGTGGAGGGGGGCTCCGACTCGGGCTTGGACACGACCCACTGCTTGTTCTTCAGGCGCACGAAGTCGCCCGCCTCCGCGGGGAGGACGAGGAAGGACAGCGCGACGAGGACACAGCAGGCGATGACGACTCGCTTCATGGCAGCCACTCCTTGCCGGACGCGGATTCGCCGGAACAGAGCATCCTAACCGGGAGGTCGATCCGGTCAACTTCATTCACTTCGGGGCAGGCAGGCCTCTCCATTCTAGTCCGATCCACCGGGAGCGCAAGTCCCCACGGGTCGGAGGAAGTCCCGGACCGAGGTCAGCAGGACCTTCGGCAGGCGGGCGGCGGGTCCCGCGAGTTCGACGAGGGAGCGCAGGATCCGGGCACCGTCCTCGCGCGCGGGCCGCCCGTCGGCCTTCGCGAGCAGGAGGAACCGGCGCTCGAGGTCCTCCCGGCACCCGAGGAGCCCGCCCGGAGCGAGGAGCCGGCCGGCGAAGCCGCGGCAGGCGAGCGCCGGTCCCAGCGCGTCGAGGCCGGCCATGGCGCAGAGCACCGTCGTGGCGGGAGGGACGGGTCGGGTTTCCGCCGGGGGAGGCAGGCTCGCCCCGCGGGCGTCCTCCGCCTCCACGAGCAGGTAGTCGAAGCCCGCGAGGGGGCCGGGGAGGCCGTCCGGCGGGAATCCCGCGAGGAGGCCGCCCGGGAGGGGGCCGGGCGAGGCGGTGAACGCGCCCGGCCCGGCCGCCTCCGGGAGGAGCGGCGGCGACTCCCCGGGCCGGAAGGCAAAGGGCCGGGTGGCGGTCACGATCACCCGGCGGCCCTCCCTCGCGAGCCGCGTGGCGAGGGCGTTCATGAGCGTCGTCTTCCCCCCGCCCCCGATGAAGGAGACGATGTCGCCGGGGAAAAGGGAGAGGAACTTCTCGGTCCGGCTCACGGCGCGGATGCCTCCACGACGAAGATCTTCCCGTCGCCGATCCGCCCGGTGCGGGCCGCGGCCCGGATCGCCTCCGTGACGCGGGAGAGTTCCGGGAGCGGGCAGACGCACTCCAGGCGCACCTTGGGGAGGAAGGTGATCGAGTACTCCGTGCCCTGGTACAGCTCCAGGTGGCCCTTCTGGCGGCCGTACCCCCGGACCTCCTCGTGGGAGATCCCGGTGACCGGGAGCCCCGTGAGCGCGAGGAGGACGGCGTCGAGCCGGAAGGGCTTGAAGATCGCGACGATGCGGGCGTGGTCCCCGTCCATGGCGGGACATCCTAGCAGCCCGCCGGGGCCGAGGACGATCTCTGCCGTCACCCCAACGGGCTGCTACGATCGCGGGATGGAGATCCGGGTCGAACACCTCCGGGCGGCCCTCACGCTCGCACCCTTCGACGACGAGGCGGCGCGGGAGCGGATGATCCACCCGCACCGGTTCGACGTCCCGCCGCCGCCGCGCTGGACGGAGGCCGCGGTGCTCGTCCTCTTCTACCCCGGTCCGGCGGGGCTCACGCTGCTGCTCACACGCCGGACGGACCGCCTCGACCACCACCGCGCGCAGATCTCCTGCCCCGGCGGCGCGCGGGAGGGGGAGGAGAGCCTCCTCGACGCCGCGCTCCGGGAGGCGGAGGAGGAGGTGGGGGTCCCGCCCGGCGAGGTCGAGGTCCTCGGTCCCCTCGCTCCGCTCCGGATCCCGGTGAGCGGCTATCTGGTCCACCCCTTCGTGGGGGTCCTGTCCCGCCGGCCGGATCTCCGCCCCGACCCCCGGGAGGTGGCGGAGGTGATCGAGGCGCCCCTTGCGCACCTGCTGCGGGCCGAGGCGCGCTCCGAGGCCGACCTCGTCTACGGCGGCCGCGTCCGGCGCGTTCCGGTCTTCGACCTGCCCGGCGTCGGGCCGCCCCCCCTGTGGGGCGCCACGGCGATGATCCTGTCCGGACTCATCGAGCGCCTTCGCGCGGTCACTCGCCAGGCGGTCGGACCCTGACGAAGCTCCGGTAGAGGAGCACGTCGTAGACGATCTTCAGGCCGCCCGCGACGAAGAAGGGCGTGCTGAGGAGCGCGGGGACGGAGAGGAGCAGGCCGGCGAGAGAGGGGGAGACCGCCGCCCCGGCGGTGCGGGCCACGCCGGTGATCCCGGAGGCCGCCGAGCGCTCGTCGGGGTCCACCACCGCCATCGTGTAGGACTGCCGCGTCGGCACGTCCATCTGGGAGATGCTGAACCGGAGCAGCAGCATCGTGATCGCGAGCGGGAGGTTCGGCATCAGGGGCACGAGGATGAGGAGGACGTTGGAGGGGATGTGCGTGTAGACCATCGTCTCCACGAGGCCGATTCGCCGGGCGAGGGAGGCGGCGGCCAGCGCCGAGACGCCCGCGAGCAGATTGGCCCCGAAGAAGATCGCGCCGAGCGTCGTGGGGGAAACCCCGAACCGGACGTGGAACCAGTAGGCGGCGATGCTCTGGACGACGAACCCGCCGGCGAAGGCGTCGAGCGCGAAGAGGGAGGAGAGCCGGAAGACCACGCGCTTCGAGCGGTGGAGGCCGAGGAAGACCGGCCGCTTCGGGCGCACCGCGGCGGGGGGTGGCTCCACGCGCGCCGAGACGAGGAGGAAGAGCCCGGTGAGCAGCGCGCCCACCGCGGCGTAGGCGAAGAGCACGACCCGGAAGCTCGCGAGGGGCGAGAGCCCGGCGCCGCGCGCGAGGTCCACCGCCGCGCCGCCCGCGAGGGCGCCGAGCGCGGTTGCGAGCGAGCCGGCGAGGTTGTACCACGCGAAGACCGCGGTGCGGTGCGTCCCGGGCACGACCTCCGAGAGCGCGGCCTGTTCGATGGGGAGGAACGGGCCCACCTCGTTGCCGCTGGGGCTGATCACGCCCACGACGGCCGCGAAGAGGAGTGGCCAGAAGGTCCCGGTCAGGGCGAAGACGACACCGGCCAGCACGAGGAGCAGGGCCCCGCATCGCAGCATGTTCCGCCGCCCGAGCCGGTCGGCGTTCGTGGTGAGCAGGAGCGAAATCGCCGCGTCCCCCACGAGGGTGAGCGTCAGGAGGAGGCCGATCTCGGGGTCCGGCAGGCCGGTCTCCGAAAGGTAGAGCACGAGGATCACCGAGATGAGCCCGTAGCCGAAGAGCCGGAGGCATCGGGTGGCGAAGAGGAGCCGTCCGTCGCGGTCGAGGCTCCGGAGGGACTCGGCGTGGGGAAGGAGCCCGCTCACGGGTCGCTCACCGCCGCCGGCGCGGATCGGGCGGGGCGAAGGAAGGGTCGAGGTCGGTGAGCGGCCGGCTCTTCCGGGGCCACTCGAAGCCCTCGGGCAGGTACTCGAACGCACAGTCCGTGAAGCGCACCTCTTTCCGCGGCGGGTCCATCTCGGCCCGGCTGGCGGGATCGAGGTCGGTGAACCGGCAGGCGGCGTAGGAGCAGGTCGAGTCCGAGGTCCGCGGCAGGAAACCCCGGAGGGGACCGACGAAGGCGCAGCGCTCGAACCGGGCGAGGAGTACCCCCCTGACATCGAGGAGGCCGCCCCGTCCGGGGGCGTCGCCGAAGCCCGCTTCGAAGCGGCAGTCCACCGCGTCGAGCAGGAGATCACCGCCGCCGATGGCGTCGCTGCCGCCTGCGCCGCGGTCGAAGCCGATCAGGCGGCAGCGCTCCAAGCGCACGGCGGCACCCTGTCGCACGTCGACGATCTCCGAATCCGCGAAGATCGTCGCGTCCCGGAAGACGATCGAGGCGAACGGCGCGGTGGGGGACAGCTCCCGGTCGAGGACGACGAGGGTCCGGTCCATCCCCTGGCCCGTGATGATCATGGAGGTGAACGGCGACCGGATGCGCGAGACCTCGAATTCGTGACGTCCGGCGGTGAACGAGAACGCGAGGGCCTCCGGCAGGGCGTCCCGGGGATCCGCCGTCGCCGGGTCGACGAGGGTCCCCGCCGGCACGAGGGCGAAGCACCGGTCGAGGGCCTCGCGGCTCGCGAGGAGGTCGAAGGGGTGGGCCCGCCGCTCCTTCACGTCCGCGAGGATCGCCTGCGCCTCGCCCCGGGCGAGCCCCGCCCGCTGGGCTTCCTCCCGGGCCCTTCGGGCCTCCTCCTCGCGGAGTTCCCGGAGCACCCGCTCGGCGGCCATCGTGTCGGCCTGATCGAAAAGCTGCCGGGCGCTTGCGCGGATCGCCTCGGCCCGTTCCCGCACGCGCTCCCCGAGTTCCGCAGGGATGGTCGCGGGCGGATCGGCCGCGGGGCCGGAGGGTTGGCCGGCGGACGGATCCGTGATCCGGTCCGGCGCGGGCGTGACCGCCACCGGCGGGGGCGCGGCCGGGGCCGCCGGATCCTGGTCCGGTCCGCCCCACCCCCGCGTCAGGAGCACGCCGGCCATCAGTCCCGCCGCGAAGCCCGCGAGAAGGAGGAGCACGGTCCGCATGGCCCGGCCATTCTCTTCTCTCGTGCCCCCGCCCGGAAGGACTGCACGGCGGTGCGGGCCGTCGCCATGCGGTTCGCCTCGGATCACTCGACGAGAAGGATGTCCTCCGGGGCCGAGGCGACCGGGGGGCCGGAGGGAGAGAGGCGGGCGAAGGGGCCCGGCCAGCGGAAGGAGCCGCGGAAGTCGGGGCGCAGAAGGAAAGCGAGTTCCACGCCTTCCGGTGGCACCGCCGGCAGCTCCAGGATGAGGCGGTCGAGGCGGCGCGTGAGCCGCGCGCCGGCCGGCAGCGGCGGGCGGGGAACGGCGGGGAACGCCGCCGGCGAGAGGACCGCCGCCCCGGCGGGGACCGGGCACTCGACGACGACGTCGCGGAGCGCGCCGCCGGTGGGCACGGCCCGGAGGGTGACCAGGAGGAGATCTCCCGCCCGTGCGCTGTCGGGGGCCTCGTGCCCCGGGGCCGGGACGGGGCGGGCCTCGCGTTCGAGGGCAAGTGGCCCCGGACCGGTTCTCGCTCCCGTGGCGGCGAACTGCAGGACCACCGGCGCGTCGCCCGCCGCCTCCACGATCACGGCATCCGGCCGCGGCCGGGGCAGGGGAACCGCGACGCTTGCCCGGAACGGGTCTCCGGCCACGAGACGGACCGAGGCGAGGATGCCCTCCCCCGTCCGGACGCGAACGCTCGTCTCCCCGGGGCGGGGCGTGCCGAGCGCCCGCCTCGCGCGCAGCAGCTCGAGACAGGCGAGGATCGTCACTTCCGCCGTGTCGAAGCCGGGCCCGTGGCGCGCGGCGAGGAGCTCCCGGATCCGCACCTTCGCCGCCGCCGCGTCGGGCAGCGCGGCTTCCTCCGCCGGCCCCTCCTCCGGGGGCGGATCGCCCGGCACGAGAACCCCGCTCCTCCGCGCCTCGGCGAGAACCTCGGTCACCAGGGCCGTCTCCGCCTGTTCGGACCGCTCCCCGGCGCCCCAGCCGCCGTCCTCCTGCCGGAGGCTCCAAAGACGCGCCACCAGCGGCGCGGGGTCGAGGAGTGGTGGCAGGTCCCGCGAGGCCTCGGGCGGCATCGAGGCCCGGAAGGCGAGAACGGCGCGGAGCAGGAGCGCGACCTCGCGGGGGGGCTCCGGTGCAGGCAGCGCCCGCAGCGCCTCGAAGACGAGGGCGCGCGGGTCCTCCACGGGATCGATCGAGAGGAAGAGGGCCCCGCCGGCCTCTGCCGGGCGGAGATCCGGGGGGACGGCCGAGCGAGCGTTCGCCGGCACGGGCCACGGCGGCGACGAGGGGCCCCAACGGTCCCGGAGAACGGCGAATCGGAGGACGACCGGCGGCAGCGGCGACTCCCCGACCGCCGCCCGGATCTCCGCTTCGCCGGCGCTCGTCGCCCGGACTTCCACCTCCCGCTCGGCGACCTCCCCCCGCGCGAGCGGGACGCGGGCGAGGAGCCGGCCCTCCGCGGTGCCTTCCGCGGCGACGTCGAGGGACGCGGAGCCGGCCGGGCCGTAACGGCGGAAGACCCGGGCTCGGAAGGCCGCCCGGTCACCCGATCGGAGGAAAGCCGGCCCGCACAGGGAGGCCACCGCCTCGGTCCGCGGGACGAGAGGGCGCGGAAGGCTCCCGGTGCGGGAATCGGCGTCCACGGCGAGGGTGTGGACCGTCCACCCGGGATCCTCCGGCGAAAGGACCAGGTCGTCGAAGACCGCGAGGCCCCCGGAGTCCGTGGCCCGGAACGCGGTGGATACGGTCCGGAGAGGCTTCGACGACACCGGGGTCGGCCACCGGAGGGCGAGCCAGTCCGGCGTGCCGGCGGCCGGCTCCTCGACGGTGCCGGCCGATGGTGGACCGCCCGCGAGGACCGCCTCCGGGAGGAGGATCGGCGGCCGGAAGACGGAGGGCAGGACGGGGACGGCGAGCAGTGCGACGGAGCACGGGGCGGGCCTGCCCATTCCGTCGACCACGGTGACGTCCACCCGGCCGGAGGGATCGGGGAGTGCGCCGGCGTTGAGATACGGCAGGAGCCGCCGGTCGGTGGTGGGCAGCAGCACCGTGGCCCAGGCGCCGGCCACCTCTCCCCCCAGGACCACGGCGGCGGAGATCGATGCCCGCGATCCGAGATCGGAGGGGAGCCGGAGGGAGACGATGCAGGCCGTCGACGCGATCTCCTCCACGACGTGGGGGCCGAGTACGCGCCCCTCCACGGAGATCAGTGCCGAGGCGCCGAGGAACCTCGCCGGGGCGAGGAGGAGGACGCGAGCCTCCTCCCCCGCCGCGAACCCGCGCTTCTCCGGGACGATCCGGATCGCGTCGCCGGCGACTCCGGCCTCGCCGCCGTCGAGGACCCAGACGGTCTTCTCCGCCCGCGCGAGGCGGCCGGCGGCGTCGCGGGCCTCGACGACGATCCGGCAAGGCCCAGCCTCCCGGGGCAGCTCGAACCTCCCGGTGCGGACCCCCGAAAGGTCGTGAGTGTCCGCTCCGATCCGCAGGATCCAGGGCTCCGAACGGTCGGTCGGGGACCACTCCCAGGCCGACACTTCCACCATCTCCCCCCGCGCGTAGAACTCGCGGCCGGTGTGGAGAGCCAGAGTCAGGGCCGCCGGGTCCACCTCCACCGCGATCCCGGCCCGGACGACATTGCCCCCGGCGTCGGCGGCCTCGGCCCGGAGCGCGTAGCGCCCGGGCGCTTCCGCGATCACGGTCGCCACCAGCACGTCCGGCCCGGTGAGAAGGCGCTCCCCGGACCCCGCCGGGGCGCTGCCCTCGGGCCGGCGGGGGTCCTCCCGGCGCGCCTCCCAGCGCAGACGTCCGCCGGCCAGCCAGTCCGGATGTTCGTGGGAGACCTCGATCCGGAAGGAGAGTTCCCCTCCGGCCACCGGGGTGGACTCCAGTGCGGTGATCGAGACCGCGAGGCCGGGATCGGCGGGGGGCAGCACCATGAACAGCGCTTCCCCCATGCCGCCGGCGATCCGGACCCGGAGACGCCCCTCGCCCTCCTCCGCCCCGGGGTCGAGGACGAAGGTGCCGGAGAAGCAGGCCGCCGGTGCGGGGACCGGAACGCCTTCGCCCACGCGCCGGCCGGCCGCGTCGAAGGCGTCGAACCGGCCCTCGATGCGGTCGGGGCACAGGAGCCGGCCACGCGACGCGATGCGGACGAGGCCGAGGAACCGCACGGTCTCTCCGGGGGCGTAGGCCGGCCGGTCGGTGACGAGCCAGAAGACGGGGCCGTTCCGGACGGGTGCGGATCGCACGAACTCCGCGGAGCCGAGGCGGTCGCCCGTCGAAGCGACGGCATAGACGCGGTCGCCCAGCCGCGCGCGGGTCCGGAAGACGCCCGAGGAGTCGGTGCGTCCGGTCACCCGGCCTTCGGGTCCGCCGGCCTCCACCGCCGCGCCCCGGGCCGGCGCGCCCGACTCCGCGTCGGCCACGTAGAGGAGGAGGTCGTCTCCGGCGAGCCGGACCACGACGACGAGGTCGGTGACGACGAAATCGGAGGTCTCCTCCCGTCCGTCCCGCCGGGCGACGGCCCGGTATTCGCCCCCGGGAAGCGGCGGCAGGACGGTGCGCCCGGCCCCGAAGGTGACGGTGAAGACGAGTTCCTCGCCGCCCGGCTCCCCGGAGATCCGCCGGGCGATGGGGTCCGGGAATCGGTAGACGGTCAGCTCGACGCCCTCGGCACGGCCCGCGACCCGCAGGGGGGGTGGCCGGCCCGGCTTTCCGCGCGGATCCACGAGCAGGCGGAAGGGTCCCGTCTTCGCCGGCGCGGGATCGCCTGGCGATGTCGGCCCGGTGCCAGCCGGTGTTGCCGGCTCCTCGCCGCCGCAAGCCGCGGCGGTGAGGAGGAGCAGCAGGGCGGGGAGGCGGCGCATGGGCGCATTGTACGGTCTCGCCGTGCTCAACGCCTGCGGAGGCGGGGCAGGACCGCGCGCGCCTCGGGCACCCGGAGGAGGAGGGACAGGCCGATGTAGAGGCCGGCGCCGGCAAGGAGCGGAGGGAAGACCCGAAGGAGCCGGTGGAGTTCGGAGCGCTCGGAGAAGGCGCCGAGGAAGAACCGCGAGAGGAGGAAGACCGCCGCCCCCATGACTGCCGACAGGGCGAGCGACCGGAGGAGGCCCCGAAGCACGCCGCGCAGCCCCCGCAGGCGGTGGCGGCGCCGGGCGATGATCGCCAGTACGAGCAGGTTCCCCCCGGCGGTGAGCGCGGTGGCCAGCGCGAGGCCGGCGGCGCGGAGGGGCCAGACGAGGGTGAGGTTCAGGGCGAGGTTCACGAGAACCATGATCGCCCCGACCTTCATGGGGGTCCTCGCGTCCTCCAGGGAGTAGAAGGCCCGGGTCAGGATGTGCAGCCCGCAGTAGAAGGGGAGGCCGAGGCAGTAAAACGAGAGCACGAAGGCCGTCTCCGCGGTGTCCCCGGCCGTGAACCGGCCGCGCTCGAAGAGCAGGGCGGTGAGGGGGGCGGCCAGGGCGATCAGGCCGGCCATCGCGGGCATGGAGAGCCACGTCGAGATGCCGAGTGACTCGGAGAGCGTCTTCCCGAGGCCCGTCCGGTCGCCGGCCTTGGCGGCCCGGGAGAAGACCGGGAAGACCACGATGCCCAGGGCGATGCCGATGAGCGCGAGGGGGAACTGCATGAGGCGGTTCGCGCAGTTGAGCCAGCTGTTCGCGCCGTCCCCCGGGACGCAGGCCTCGGCGATGATCGAGTCGAGGAAGACGTTGACCTGGACCGGGGCGAGACCCACGACCATGGGGACCATCAGCACGAGCATCCGCTTCACGGATGGCGAACGGAACCTGAACCGCGGAGCGAGCGGGACCCCGCGCCGCCGGAGGGAGGGCATCTGGAGCAGGAGTTGGGCGACACCCCCCGCGAGGATGGCCCCGGCCACGACCTTGACCTGGTCCTCCGGCGCATCGGCGAGGGCCGGGGCCACCGCGATGCCCGCGATCCAGAAGACGTTCAGCACGGCGGGTGCGATGGCGGGGGAGAAGAAGCTCCCGAGGGAGTTGAGGACGGCCATGAAGAGCGCCATCACGTTGACGAGCAGGACGTAGGGGAAGAGCATCGCCGCGAGGGTGAGCATCAACTCCACCTTTTCGCGCGGCGCTCGCGAGCCGTAGATCTCGGGGGGCAGGAGCAGCGCGGCGGCGACCCAGAGCAGCTTGATCGCCGCGAGGACGAGCGAGAGCAGGGTGAGGATGCTCTGGAAGAAGTGGAAGGCGGCCTTCCGTCCGCTCTCCCGGTCCTCGCCGGCGAAGACCGGGACGAAGGCGCTCGAGACGGCGCCCTCCCCGAAGATCTCGCGGAAGAGGTTCGGGATCCGGAAAGCCACCACGAAGGCGTCCATCACCGCCCCGGCGCCGAGGAGGGCGGCGAAGGCCATGTCCCGGACGAGGCCGATCCCCGATACTATCTAGAAAGGACATCGCGATGACCCGATGCGCCGCAATCCTCGTTTTCTTCCTTTTTTCGGCGGAAGTCCCGGCCCAGCCCGGCGTGGCCGATCCCGCCCGGCGCACCCCGACGGTGATGGCCATCGAGAAGGCGTCGCCGGCGGTGGTGAACGTCTCCACCACCAAACTGGTCCGGGTCCGGGACCCCTTCTTCTCGATGTACGCGGGGACCCGGCCGGTGGACAGCGTGGGCTCCGGGGCGATCATCCACCCCGACGGCTACGTGGTGACGAACAGCCACGTGGTGCGCCAGGCGGTGGAGGACATCCTCGTCAGCCTCGATGTCGGCGGCGCGGAGCGGCAGCACAAGGCCCTGCTCCTCGCCGAGGACCCGCAGAACGACCTGGCGCTGCTGAAGATCCTCGTGGAGGGCCCGTTCCCCACGGTCACCCTCGGCCGGTCCGACGACCTGCTGATCGGCGAGCCGGTCATCGCCGTGGGCAACCCCTTCGGGGTGGGCAAGACGGTGACCACGGGTGTGGTCTCCGGTCTCGGACGCACCGTCCGCAACGAGGACGGCGTTTCGTTCGAGGACTTCATCCAGACGGACGCGGCGATCAACCCCGGGAACTCCGGCGGGCCGCTGCTCAACGTCCATGGCGACATGATCGGCGTGAACACCGCCATCATCCGGGGCGGCGAGGGCATCGGCTTCGCGATCCCCGTGGGGCGCGTGAAGGAGATCGTGGAGCGCCTCATCGAGTCGGCGGTGGCGCGCGCCAACCTGGGCTTCCGGCCGGACGCCGGGAACGGGGGCCTCGTCGTACGCAGCGTGGATCCGGAAGGAGCGGCGCGGGAGCTCGCGGCGGGGGACATCCTGGAGAGCGTGGACGGGCGCCTCGTCCGCGGCGTCTTCGACTTCGCCACGCCCATCCTGGGGAAGAGTCCGGGCCAGAAGATCGCGGTCGCGGTCCGGCGGGGCGGGGCGCGCCTGACGGTGGAGATCACGGTGCCGCTGAGGGCGGAAGATGCCTTCGTGGCGAACCGCCTTGGCCTCCTCGCTGCGGACCTGCCCCCCGCCAGCCGCGCCCGCGGGGCGTCGGGGATCCTCGTGACCAAGGTGCTCGAGGACGGTCCCGCCGCGCGCGTGGGTGTCAAACCGGGCGACGTGATCTCCTCCCTCGACCGGTTCGAGGTGGACTCCTTGCGCACCCTGGCCGAGGTGCTCCAGCTCTTGCCCGCCGGCGCCTCGGTGAACGTGCGCGTGACCCGCGAGGGCCGCCGGATGGCGGGTTCGATCACGCTGCGCTAGCAGCCCGTCGGGGCCGGGGACGTTCTCAGCAATGCGACCCTTTACCCCGACGGGCTGTTAGCGAGGCCGGATCGACGGGGGGAGACCTTCGAGGGCCTTCTCCCGCGTCGTGCGCCACGCCATGGCGCCGCCATAGTCCACGAGGAGGGCGTGGCCGGGGCCGTCGAGCCAGTAGGTGCCGGCGACGGCTCCGGAGAGGAGGCGCCACTCCACCCGGAAGGCGCGGGCGACCTCGCCGCCGGCCCGGACTTCCTCCTCGCCCACCGCCACGAGCGCCGAGCGGATCCCGGCGAGGCCGGTGCCCTCCGTGATCGGGCGGAACCGGAAGCACGCGCCGGGTTCCCGGGGCAGGAAGGCGGCCAGGCTCTCCACGAGGTACGTGGGGATCCGAGGCAGGTCCGAAGGATGCGTCAGGACGGTCTCCGCCCCGAACCGGCGGTCGAGCCACCGGGAGCCCGGGAGGGCGCGGCCGGAGGCCAGGAAGTCCGAGGGGGGCGAGGCGAACTTCACGGCGAAGACGTCCGGCGGCGGACCGGCGACGGCGATCGCCGTCACGTCGAAGTGGTTCACGCCGAACTGCTCGCCGCCGTCGAAGGCCACCTCCCGGCGCAACACGAGCTTGCCGAGTGTCAGAGCGAGCCGCGCGTGCTCGAAGCCGACCTTCTCCTCGCCGTCGAGGGAGAAGGCGTACCAGTCGTCGAAGGGGCCCTTCGCGAGTTGCGTGAAGTCGAAGCCCGTGACGGTGGGGGTCGGGAGGGAGGCCGCCGGCACGCCCTTCGCCACCGGCTGGCAGTTGACCCCGATCGGCCCCGGTCGCAGAGTGACGGTGCGCTCGCCGCCCGGACCGGTGAGCGTGAGCTCCACCGTCTCCTCCCCGGCCAGGTCCTCCTTCGCGCGGTTCAGGGCGTCGAGGTCGGTCACCGCCCGGCCCCCGTAGGAGACGAGCACGTCTCCGGCTTCGATGCCCGCCTCGGCGGCCTGGGACTCCGGCCCGACATTCGTGATCAGGAGCCCCGTCGCCGGCGGGTCGAGGAAGGCCGTCTCCAGGCGGAGGAGCGCGCCGGTCGGGTCGACGGGCATCGGCTCGTCCTGGCCCGCGAGGGGCAGGACCGCGGCGAGGACCAACGCGATGGCGAGAGCGGTTCGAGACATGGGCCGATCTCCTTATCCGGGACCGTAGGCATCCGCGCGGAGCCCGAGCGCCGACCGGACGCGGGCCGCGATCCCCTCGAGCTCCTCGAGGGAAAGGGGCGAGACGAAACGCTCCGCCGGTGGACGGGCCGTCGTGTAGACCTGAACGAGGTCGATCCGGCCCCCTCCCCCGAGGATGTCGCCGAGCCGGCCGAGCCAGGCGTCGATCTCGGCCCCGGGTGGCGGCGCCCCGTCGAGACGGCAGAAGAGCGACTGGATCACCACCGGTCGCTCCCGTGCCGTCTCCGTGATGTTCCGGAGTATCTTCGCGAAGGGCGTGGCCGTCCGCGCCACGCGCCGGAAGTGCTCCTCCGTCCCGGCATCGAGCTTCGCCCAGACCTCGCCGCCCCGGCCATCGAGGAACCGGAGCGCCTCCCGAACCTCCTCCCGGTCGAGGTCGATGGCGTTCGTGATGATCCGGACCGGCAGATCCGGGACGCCGCAGGTCTCCTTCACCCGGACCACCCGGAGGCAAGCCTCGGGAAAACCCCGGAAGGAGGTGGGCTCGCCGTCCCCCGAGAACGCGACGTCGGCGAGCCGCCGCAGACGCTCCGGGGCCGGCCGGAACGGTTCCTCGGCGAAGATCTCTCCCGATACCGCCCGCGAAAGGAGGTCGCGAAGTTCGCGCTCCACGACCTCGAGGTCCACGGTCCCCGTCGCGCCGGGCACGGTCCGGTCCACCTGACAGTAGACGCAGTCCATATTGCAGGCCTTGTGGGGGGAGAGGTTCACCCCCAGGGAGAGGCCGCGCGCCCGGCGCGACAGGACGGGGTAGACATAGAGGTTTCGCTCGTGGGAGCGCGGGTGCGAGAGGAAGGCGCGGATCGGTTCGGCCACACCGGGAATCTATCGCGGAGGCGCTCCGCCAGCGAAGACCACGTTCCCCGCGAAGACGGTCAGGCAGGGCCGGAGGCGCGGCAGGACGTCGTGGGGGACCGTGGCCGGATCCCGCGGGAACGCGACCAGGTCGGCGGGCACGCCGGGGACGATCTCCGGGAACGAGTAGTAGAGTCGCAGCGCCTCGTCCGCCGGCAGACTCTCCTCTCCCGGGAGCGGAGCGCCGTCGAGGGTGCGCCTTGCGCAGGCGGCGAAGACCCCGCGCATCGGGTCGAGCGGCTCCACCGGAGTGTCGGAGCCGAGGCGTACCTCGGCCCCGCTCGCGACGAGGGACCGCAGTGGGAAGCTGCGCGCCGCCCGCTCGTCCCCCCACAGCCGCCGCAGATCCGGCGTGTCCGTGAGGAGGTGACAGGTCTGGACCGAGGCCATCACGTTCTGCCGGGCGAATCGGGGCAGGTCGTCCGGGTGGACGAGCTGCGCGTGCTCCACCCGGTGGGGGAGGAGCGGGAACTCCGCGAACAGGTCGAGTGCCTCCCGCACCGCGCCGTCACCGATGGCGTGGAGGAAGGTCGGCAGGCCGCGGGAAGCCGCGAATGCCACGCGATCGCGGGCTTCCTTCCGGCCCAGGGCGCGATGGCCGGAGCCGCTCCCGTCGAGGTAGGGGTCGAGGGTCCATGCCGTGCGCGATCCGAGTGCGCCGTCGAGGAAGGCCTTCTGCCCGTTGACCGTGACGAGATCGGGGTGGCGGGGGAGATCCGGCTCCGCGGCAAGGAACCCGGGCAGTTCATGGTCCCGCACGGAGAACCCCACCCGGAGCAGGAGTTTCCCGGATTCCGCGAGCGCCAGCACGGCCCGGAGGTCCGCGAGGAGACCGTGGTCCTGCACCGCGGTGATCCCGGCGGCGTGGAAGAGGGCCTGCGCATCCCGGGCCGCGGCGAGGCGTTCCTCGTCGTTCTCCCGGCCGGCCGCGTCCATGAACAGCCGGACCTCGTCCTCCAGCAGGTAGGACGGGGCCTCTGCCGGCCGGCCGGCCGCGGCGAGCGCCCGGGTGTTGACCCAGAGCGCGTGGAGGTCGTGCGACGAGATCCGCACCGGGTTGTCCGGAGCGATGTCGTCGAGGTCCCCCGCCGAGGGAGGCCGGGAGGCTTCGAGATCGGCGAGGGAGAAGCCCCGGCCGAGCACCCATTGGCCGGGTGGCGTGGTCCGGACTCTGGCCGCGAGCGCCGCGCGCGCCCGGTCGAGGGTCATTCCGTGCAGGTCCACGCGCCGGGCCGCGAGTCCCGTGGGCACGAGGTGGGCGTGGGAATCCCGGAGGCCCGGGAAGAGCCGCGCGTCTCCGAGGTCCAGAACACGGGCCGCTCCGAGGGCGAGAGGACGGATCGCACCTCGCGGGCCGGCGGCGGCCACGCGTCCTTCGGTCACCGCTACCGAAGGATCGGCAAGGATGACGAGGTCCAACGCGCTCTCAGAGCGTGAGCAGAAATCCCGCGCGGCCTCGTTGTCGGCCCCGGCGCGAGCGAGCCGGTATCGGGAATCGCGACATCGCTGCGCGCCGAGGCCGACAACCCTCCGGGCCGGGCACGATGCGCTTCGCATCGCTTCGTCGCTCGTCGTCTTCGACCGGCTCCGCAAGGTCGAGTCCTCCTCGCTCCTTGCGCTGCTCGCGCCT
>JALOQY010000129.1 GCA_025459285.1 Planctomycetota bacterium
GAAGGAGAACGGCATCCCGATCCCGTTCATGAGCGGCGACGGCGTCTTCCACCAGGAGTTCATCGACAAGGCGGGCGACAAGTCCGAGGGCTCGTTCTTCACCTTCCCCGACGTCTACTCCTCGGAGGCGGCGAAGACCTTCAGCGCCCGCTACGACCAGCGCTTCACCCGGAAGGTGGGGCCCTACTCCGTGTATGCCTACGCCGCCGCGAACTGCGTCATCGAGTCCATGGAGAAGGCCGGCTCCGCCGACGGCGTGGCGGTGGCGAAGGCGATGCGCGAGATGGTCCACGAGACCGTTTTCGGACCCGTGGAGTTCGACGCAAAGGGCGACGTGAAGGGCTCGATCTACCGGATCTGGACGGTCCAGGGCGGGAAGTTCGTGCTCCACGAGTCGGGGAAGTAGCGGCCGGAGATGTGGCAGCAGCTCGTTTACGGAGTGGTCGAGGGCGCGATGTACGCGCTCATCGCCCTCGGCTACACGATGGTCTACGGCATCCTCGGGATGATCAACTTCGCCCACGGCGAGATCTTCATGGTGGGCGGCTATGCCGGGGTGCTCGCCACCGGACTGCTCCTCGCCTCCGGCGCCCCGCCGTTCCTCCCGCTCCTGCTCGCGGGGGGCGTCCTCTTCGCGATGGTCGCCAGTTCGGCGTGGGGCGCGACGATGGAACGCGTGGCCTATCGGCCGCTCCGCGGTTCCCCGGTGCTCTGCCCGCTCATCGTGGCGATCGGCTCGTCGTTCTTCCTCAGCAACCTCGTGATGGTCTGTCAGGGCAACGTCCGGCTGCGCGCCCCGTCGGTGGCCCGGGACTGGCTCGTGACCACGCGGCTCCATCTCGGCGGCGACGTCCACGTGAGCGCCCTGGAGATCGCCATCCTCGGGGCGGCCGCGGTGATGATGGCCGGCCTCACGCTCTTCATCCGGAGCACGCGCCTCGGTCGGGCCATGCGGGCCACGGCGCAGGACCGCACGATGGCCGGGCTCATGGGCGTGCCCATCGACCGCGTGATCGCCGCGACCTTCCTCATCGGCTCGGCGCTCGCCGCGGTGGCGGGGTTCATGTGGGCGCTCTACAACTCCGCGATCCTCTACACGGAGGGCTACCTGCCGGGCATGAAGGCATTCACCGCCGCCGTGCTGGGGGGCATCGGAAACGTCCCCGGAGCCATGGTGGGCGGCTTCCTCCTCGGCATCGTGGAAGGCCTCGGCGTGGGACTCGTCAGCTCGGACTACAAGCATGTCTACGCCTTCGTGACCCTGCTCCTCGTCCTGCTCGTCCTGCCGCGGGGGATCCTCGGCGAGCGGGTGGCGGAGAAGGTGTGAGCGCGCGATGAAGGGTCTGCGTCCCGCCCTGAACGTGCTCCTCCTCGGCGTGACCGCCGCGGCGGTGACCTTCCCGATCGCGTCGATCCGCTGGCGCCAGGATCGGGACATGCCGGCCACGATCACCGCGGACGCGCTCCGGATCGGCATCGCGGTCTGCCTCGTGGGCTGGGCGGCCCTCGGCCTCGGCGCGCTGGTCCGCCGCCTCCGGAGGACTGAGGTCGCCCGCGCCGCCGCGGGCCTTGCCACCCGGCCGGCGCCGCGGATCGCGTTCCTCGGCCTGCTGGCCGTGGTGCTTCTCGCCCTCCCCTTCGTCGCCTCGCGGCAGATCGCGAACCTCGCGGTGGAGACCTGCATCTACGCGGTGCTGGCCCTCGGCCTCAACGTGATGGTGGGCTATGCGGGGCTCCTCGTGCTCGGCTACGCCGCGTTCTTCGCCATCGGCGCCTACACGTTCGCGCTGCTCGCGCTGCGGCTGGGACTCGGCCTCTGGGTTTCGCTGCCCGCCGCAGGGGCGGTGGCGATGCTGGCCGGACTGCTCATCGGCCTGCCTTCCCTCCGCCTTCGCGGGGACTACCTCGCGATCGTCACGCTCGGCTTCGGGGAGGTCGTCTACTACTTCCTGCGCACCGAGGTCGCCCTCACCGGGGGCGAGTTCGGCCTGCCGAACAAGGACCTGCCCGGCGACCTCCAGAAACACACCTCCCTCTTCGGCTCCGGCCCGCTCCTCGAGCCGACGCAGTGGTACTGGCCGGCGCTCGGGCTCCTCCTCCTCGCGGTCTTCGTGATCCGCCGGGTGGAGCGGTCACGGGTGGGGCGCGCGCTCATGGCGCTCCGCGAGGACGAGACGGCGGCGCGCTGCATGGGTATCGACACGATGCGGCTCAAGCTCTCGGCCTTCGCCTTCGCCGCGATGTGGGCGGGATTCGCCGGCGTGCTGTGGGCCGGGAAGCGGAACTACGCCGACCCGCGGTCCTTCGACTTCATGCAGTCGATCATGATCCTCGCGATGGTGGTCCTCGGCGGTCTCGGGAGCATCCCCGGCGCGATCCTCGGCGCGGTCCTCCTCCATGCCGGGCCGTCACTCCTCCGCAACGTCTTCCCGGGAATCCAGGAGTACCGGCTCCTCATCTTCGGCGGTCTCATGGTGCTCCTCATGGTCTACCGCCCGCAGGGACTCCTCGGGTCGGCGCGCCTCCGACTTCGGGCTCCGCCCGAGGGGGCGCCGCCGTGAGCGCTCTCTTCGCCGCTGCCGGCATCTCGAAACGGTTCGGCGGGCTCGCCGCCCTCGAGAACGTGGACCTCGCGATCGAGGAGGGCGAGATCCGCTCCGTGATCGGACCGAACGGCGCCGGGAAGACCACGCTCTTCAACTGCATCACCGGCGTCCATCCCCCGAGCCGGGGGGGGGTGCTCTTCGCCGGGGAAGACATCACGGAACTCCCGGCATGGCGGATCACCCGCCGTGGCCTCGCCCGCACGTTCCAGAACATCCGCCTCTTCCGGGAGATGACGGTCCTCGAGAACGCCATGGTGGGCCGCCATCCGCGGACGCACGCGGGGTGGATCCCGTCCATCCTCCGGCTCCCCTCGGCGCGGCGGGAGGAGCGGGAGATCCTCGCCGCGGCGCGCGAGGCCCTCGCCTTCGTGGGGCTCTCCGACCGGCAGGACGACGGCGCGAAGAACCTTCCCTATGGGGACCAGCGGCGGCTGGAGATCGCCCGCGCCCTCGCCACCGAACCGCGACTCCTCCTCCTCGACGAGCCCGCCGCGGGGATGAACCCCGAGGAGACGGCTCGGCTCATGAAGCTCATCGAGGCCATCCGCGATCGCGGCGTGACCGTGCTCCTCATCGAGCACCACATGGACGTGGTCATGGGCATCTCCGACCGGATCACGGTGCTCGACTACGGCGTGAAGATCGCCGAGGGGTCCCCCGCCGCGGTCCGCCGCGACCCGAAGGTCATCGAGGCCTATCTCGGCGCGGGGGAGGAGACCCGGGCGGCGGCCCCGGCGTCGAGCGAACCGGCCTCGCCGCGGGCGGCGCCCATCCTCGAACTGCGCGGGGTGCGGGCGGGGTACGGGGTCATCGAGGCGGTGAAGGGCGTGTCGCTCCGCGTCCATCCGGGGGAGACGGTGGCGGTGATCGGGGCGAACGGCGCGGGCAAGTCCACACTCCTCATGGCGGTCTCCGGCGTCGTGCGGGCGCGGGACGGCGAGATCGTGTTCGCCGGGGAACGCCTCGACCGTCTCCCGCCCCACGCGATCGTCGCACGCGGGGTCTGCCAGGTCCCGGAGGGCCGCCGGATCTTCCCCCGGTTATCGGTGGAGGAGAACCTCTCCATGGGAGCATTCGTGGTCCGGGACGACCGGAAGCTGAGGGAGGCCAGGGAGCGGGTCTTCGCGCTCTTCCCCATCCTCGCCGAGCGGCGCCGGCAGGCGGGCGGCACTCTTTCGGGAGGCGAGCAGCAGATGCTCGCCCTCGGTCGGGCACTCATGACCGAGCCGAGGCTCCTCCTTCTCGACGAGCCGAGCCTCGGCCTCGCCCCCCTCCTGGTCAACCAGGTCTTCGACACGATCCGGCGGCTGAAGGCCGGCGGCACCACGATCCTCCTCGTGGAGCAGAACGCCCGCATGGCCCTGGCCACCGCCGATCGCGCCTACGTGATGGAGACGGGCCGGATCACCCGCGAGGGCCGGGGATCCGACCTGCTGCACGATCCTTCGATCCGGGCCGCCTACCTCGGAGAGTGACCGCATGGCCGACTACGACATCCACACCGACGTGAGGTACGGGCCGCTCGAAGTGGTGGACGCGGGACGGCTCGCCGACGAGTGCGGGAAGGACTGGTGGAACCAGACGCTCTGCCGGGCGAACGACACGCTGTTCCGGCTCGGGGTCTTCCTCGGCGAGTTCCACTGGCACCACCACGACCGCGAGGACGAGCTCTTCTTCGTCCTCTCCGGGAAACTCCTCGTGGACCTCGAGGACCGCACCGTGGAGCTCGGCCCCCGCCAGGGGATCGTCGTCCCGAAAGGCGTCCGCCACCGCACCCGCGCAAAGGAGCGCACGGTGGTGTTGATGGCGGAGGCGGCAACGGTGGAGCCGACCGGGGACTGACCTGCCGCGGTGGCGGTCAAGGAGCCTCGCGCGCACCCGCCGCGCGCGGGAGGTCCGCGAGATGAACCGCGCCGGCCGGCCGGCTCCCGCCACGACGGCGGACCGGACCTCGAAGGGTCCGGGGCTGCCGGAAGAGGGAAAATCGGTCGATTCACCCCCTTGACAGGAGCCGTGGTTCATGGTCGAGTGGAGTGGCTCCGCCGATGTCCGGCGGCGGAGGGTCACCGGTGCCAGGGGGTATCCGGTGACGCTGGGAGGTGGGTCTTTGAAGGGGGAGGCGTCGGTGGGGATACCACGAGTGGCTTTCGTTTCCGTGATCCGCCCGTTCTTCTTCACGTTCATCCTCTCGGCGACGGTCTTCGGCGGTGACGGGGCGGTCGCCGCGTTCCGGGAGAAGATGAAGTCCGGGAGCGAGCAGGAACGCATCCGGGCCGTGAACGAGGCGGCCGCCGCGGGCTTCGAAGGAGTCCACAAGGAACTGCGGTCCGTGGTCTCCGGGGATTCCTCCGACCGGGTGCGGGCCGCGGCGGCCCTCGCTCTGGGCCGTGGTCGCCGCGAGGAGGACTACCGGTTCCTCCTCTCGGTGATCGGCCAGATGAAGAAGCGCCCCGTGGTCCTTTCGGGAGCCCTCGACGGCCTCGCGCTGTTCCGGGATCCGAGGAGCGTGGGGCCGGCGACCGACGCCGCGCAGCACTGGCTGCTGAAGAGCCGCGTCGTGACGTCCTCCGCGCTCCGGGTGATCGGGAAGGTCCCGCACCGGGAAGCCGTGAAGAGCCTCATCAAGCTGCTCCGGCTGACCTACCCCGGCGCCGGTTACGCCGGCGGACCGGACCGGCCCCCCGATCAGCCCGGCCCCACCAGCGACTCCACCGTCGATACGCTCCAGTCGTATCGTCCAGTCATCCTCGACGGCCTGCGCCGGATCACCGGGGAGGGTTTCGCCGACATCGAGGACTGGGCCGCCTGGTGGAGCCGGAACGAGAGGACGTTCAAGCCCGCGGAGGAGAACCTCGACCCCAATGCCACCCTCGCGCTCAACGAACCGGACCGCCGGTACCGCATCGTCCGCCCGAAGGCCGAGTGGCGCTGGATCGAGACGCCGGAGAAGGGCTTCGACCGCACCGCGGAGCTGAAGGAGGACGGCGACGCGACCGTGCTCCTTTCGATTCTCGCCTACTCCAACCTGGAGCGGGGGCCCGACACCGCCGCGGCCCTGCTCGCGCAGCAGAAGGAGGAACTCGAGGCCTCCTTCGCACGCATCGAGGAGCAGGCATGGGACGGCAAGGTGACCGTGGGCGGCGCGGAGGCCCGCGAGCAGAAGGTCCGGGGCGACCGCAAGGACGGAACCTGCGTGAAGATCCGCCAGCTCGTCTTCGAGCAGGCCGACATGCTCTACGTGCTCCGGGTCACCTGCGGCCCGTGGACCAGCCGGGAAGAGGAGAAGTCGGCGGAGGACTTCGCGGAGTCGTTCACGATGATCCCCTGACCCGCGCTTCGCGGCCCGGGGAGCGCGGGGAAACCCGCGCTGCCGGGACTTTCCGAACCCTCGGCGGGGTGGTACCGTTCATACTCCCGTGGACCGCACCAGCCATCTCCCGAGGTGATCCCATGCGCCGCGCCCTTCCCGTCGCCGTCGCCGCCCTCCTCGCCGCCGCCCTCGCCGGGACCCTCGCTCTCGGGGGCGACGACCTGCTCGACCGGGCGCGGGCGGCCTTCGCCGACCGCGACTACGCCCGCGGCGCCTCCCTCTTCGCCGAGGCGGTGAAGAAGGACCCCGCGGGTCCGGGTTCCGACCACGCGGCCATGATGGTCGTCCGGGGCCTCGCCCTCGCCGGCCACCACGAGGAGGCCGCCGCGGCCGGCGAGGCGTACCTCCGGGACCGGCCGACCTCCGTCCACCGGGAGATGGTCGCCTTCCTCGCGGGTTCCGCCCTCCTCACCGCCGGGAAGGGCGCCGAGGCGGCGGAGATGCTCGGCGCCTCCGTCGACCGCCTCGCCGCGCCGGAATCGCGTGCCGCCGTGGCCGCGGCGTGCGTGGCCGAGGGCGACAAGGCGCTCGCCGGCGTCCCCCCGAAAGACCCCTTCGCCCCCGGGACACCCCCCGACCCCGCCCGGGCGCTGCGCCTCTATTCGCTGGCCCGCGCGGCGGGCCTCCCGGCCGAGGGGAAGGCCGCGGTGCTCCTGAATCTCGCGAAGGCCGCCGTCGAGGCGAAGGGCTTCGACGCCGCGATCGAGGCCCTCGACGAGCGCAAAGCGCTTCTTCCCGCGGACGCCCCCGACGCCGAGGGGCTGCTGCTCCGCGGCCGCGCGCTCCTCGGAGCCGGGAAGGCCGACGCCGCCCGCGAGGCGCTCCACGCCGTCGTGGCCCGCGCCAAGACCTCCCCCGCCGCCCCCGAGGCGCTCTTCCTCCTCGGCGACGCCGGGAGCCTCGACCTTCTTTCCCGCGACTACCCCGCCCACCCTCTCGCCCCGAAGGCCGCCCTCCGCCTCGGCGAGGTGCTCCTCGCGGCCGGCGACACCGCCCGCGCGGTGACCGCCTTCCTCGACGCCGCGGCGCGCTTCCCCGCCGCCGAGGAGGGTCCGAAGGCCGCGCTCGCCGCCGCCGATACCCTCCTCGAGGCCGGCCTCTTCGACGAAGCGAAGACCCGCTACGGGGAGTTCCTGGAGCGCTTCAAGGACCGCCCGGAGTACGCCGCCGCGCGCGATAAGATGCTCTACGCGTGGTACCGGGACGGCGCGAGGCTCATCGCGGCGAAGGAGATCGAGAAGGGCGCCGGGATCCTCGCCGCCCTGCGCGCCGCCTTCCCGATCTCGCCCTTCGCGGCGAAGAGCCTCCTCGTCGAGGCGCGCGCCGTGGCCCCCGAGCGGGCCCTCGCGCTGCTCGGCGAGATCCTCGCCCGCTACCCCGCGGCCCCGGAGGCGCCGGACGCCGGGCTCCTCGTGGCGGAAATCCTCGGTGAGCGTCCGGGCCGCGTGGCCGACGCCGTGGCCGCCCTGCGCCGGGTCGCCGAGCAGCACAAGGGCTCCCCCGCCGCGGAGCGCGCCGAGGAGCGCCTCGCGGAGATGCGCGCCGAGAGCCTCGAAGTGGAGCTTCCCGCGCCGATCCTCCCCGGCGATCCGACCGACCTCGTCGTGCGCACCCGCAACCTGAAGAAGCTGACGGGCCGCGTCTACCGCCTCGACCCCGCGAGCTACTTCCGCACGCGGGGCTCCTTCGCGGGCTTCGAGCGCGTCGCGGTGGACGTCATCGCCTCCGACGCGATCTTCGCCGGCGAGGTGCCCGCCTACGAGGACTACCGGCGGATCGAGTGGAAGCTCCGTGTCCCCTTCGAGGGCGAAGGAGCCGCCCTCGTCGTGCTGGAGGGCGGGAACCTCCGCGCGGCCGGCCTCCTCCTCGTCTCCGGCCTCACCGTCCTCGTGAAGGAGTCGCCGTTCTGCGTCGTGGCCTTCGCGCAGGACGCGCGTTCCGGCGAGCCCGTTCCCGGCGCGAAGGTCCTCGTCCGCCCTTCCGCCGGCCCGCTCCGCGAGGCCGTCACCGGCGCCGACGGCACGGTCCGCGTGGACTTCGCGGACCGCTCGGCCCACTGCGACCTCCTCGCGCTCCGCGGCGATTCCCTCGCCTCGGAGGCGTTCGCGTCCGTCAAACGCAGTGTCCGCGGCCTCGCCACGACGTTCCACGTCGCGGCCGACCGGCCGGCCTACCGGCCCGGCCAGACCGTCTCGTACCGGGCGATCGTGCGACGCGGCGCCGGGGAGTTCCACGAGACCCCGGCCGGCGAGCCGGTGAAGGTCACCGTCCACGACGCGACGGGGAACCGCCTCCACTTCCTCGACGGGACGCTCTCCGAGTTCGGCACCGTCGCCGGCTCCTTCGAACTGCCCGCGGACCTGCCCCCCGGCGCGCTCGAGATCGTCGTGGCGCACGCCACCGGGTATGGCAAGGGGGCCGTGCGCGTCGAGGCCTACCGCAAGCCGCAACTGCTTCTCGAGATCACCCCGGAGCGACCCGTCGTCGTCCGCGGCGAGGAGGCGAAGATCGCCGTCGCCGTCCGTTACGCCTTCGGCCTCCCGGTCCGGGATCTGCCGCTCGCCGTCCATGTCTTCGCACCCGGCCTCGATCGGGACCTCGCCCTCGTGACGGACGCTGCGGGCCGCGCGGAGTTCACCGTCCCCACGGAGACCGGTCCGGCCTCGGCGCTCGGGATCCGCGTCGAGGCGACGGACGCCACGCGACGCCTCTATGTGGCCGAGGCCGAGGTCCCCCTCGTGGCCGCGGCCTACGGAGCCACGGTGACCGCGGCGCGCGCCGACCTCGTCGCCGGGGAGGAGGTCCGCGTGCGCGTCCTCACCGCCGACGCGCGCGGCAACCCCGTGGCCGCGGAAGGGAAGCTCGAAGTGGGTCGCGCTCCCCCCGGGACGGACGAACCGCGGTTCGTCAGCGTCGAGACCCTCGCCGTCGTCACCGGCCCGGAGGGCGCCGCCGACCTCTTCGTCACCGTGAAGGAGCCCGGCCGGTACCGCTTCCGCTACCGCGGCCTCGACCGCGCGGGCCGCGAGGTCCGCGCCCACGCCGACGCCACCGCGACGCCCGGCGCCGACCGGATCATCGTCCGGGCGGCGCGCGCCGAGGTCGCGGTGGGCGAGCGGATCGAGGTGGCCCTGCGCGCCCCACGCGCCGGCCTCCACGCCCTTCTCGCCTTCGAGGGGGAGGACGTCTACGGCTACCGCGTCGTGAAGTTCGACGGCCCCGAGGCGGCCCACGTCGAGCTGGCCTCGGCGCGCCACGCCCCGGACGTGCGGATCGAAGTGGCGGCGATCGCCGGCGGGAAGCTGCTGCTCGGCTCCGACCGGGTCACGGTCCGGGAGCGGATCCTGCTCACCGTGACCCCGGAGCGCGCCGGGTACCTGCCCGGTGAACTCTGCCGGCTGACGCTCGCCGCGAAGGACGAGGCGGGGAACCCCGTCCGCGCCGAGGTCGCCCTCGCGGTGGCCGACGAGGGGCTCTTCCGGCTCTTCCCCGACCGGACCCCGGACCTCGTGAAGACCTTCCGGCCCCCGGACCGCGAACACCTCGTCCGCACCGGCGCGTCGATCGACTTCGCGGTCCGGGGCGTGACCACGGCGCTGTCCGAGGACCTGAAGAAGGAGCGCGACCGGCGCGAGAAGCCGGCGGCGGCGAAGGCCCCGCCCCTCCTCGCCGAGGAGAGCCTCGAGGAGAAAAAGGACCTGTACGACGGCCCGGTGAACGACGCCATCGGCATCGGTGGCGGCGCGGGAGGCGAATTCGGCGGCCGCGGCGGCCACCGCAACCTCCGCGCTCTTGGCGGGGGATCCAGGACCAGTGGGGACCTCTACCCCACCCGCCGGCAGTTCGAGGACACCGCCTTCTTCCGGGCCGACGTGGTCACCGGCGCCGACGGGACGGCGGTGGTGGAGTTCCCCCTGCCCGACGACCTCGCCGAGTGGCGGATCACCGCCCGCGGCGCGAGCCACGGGAACGCCTTCGGCGAGGCGACGTCCTCCTTCGTCACCGCCCTCCCGCTCGTGATCCGGGCCGCGCTCCCGCGGTTCCTCCGCGAGGGCGACCGGCTCACCGCCGGCGCCGGCGTGGTGAACGGCACCGGGGAGGCGCTCCGCGCGACGGTGGAGCTGTCGCCGGCCGCGGAGGACGGGGCGGCGCGCGCCGAGCTCGACGTGGCGGCGGGCGCCGAGCAATTCCGGCCCTGGCCGCTCCCGGTGGCCGGGATCGGTGAGTCGACGTTCCTGGCGAAGGTGACGGCGGGGCCGTTCGCCGACTCCGAGGAGCGGAAGCTCCCCTCGCTCGCCTACGGCATCCCGTGGCGGGACGGCTTCTCCGGCGTGGCCTCCGACGGGATCGAACGCGTGCTCATGCTGCCGGAGGACTTCGTGCCCGGCACCGTGAAGCTCACGCTCCACGCCACCCCCTCCCCGGAGCGGCTCGCGGCGGACCTCTGGCCGGGCCTTCGTGACTTCCCCCACGGCTGCGTGGAACAGACCGTGGACCGCTTCTGGCCGGCGTTGGAGCTGGCCGCGGCGATCCGGACCCTCGGTCTCGACGCCGCCGAGCGACTCCCGGGACTCGACCGCGCGGTGAAGGCGGGAGCGCTCCGGCTCACCTACCTCCGCAACGGGGAGGGGCTGTGGGGCTGGTTCGGCAAGGGCGGGAGCGATCCCGAGATGACGGCCTTCGCGCTCCTCGGCCTCGCCCGGGCGCGGGAAGCCGGCGTCGAGATCGCCCCGGCGGTCTTCGCGAACGCGAAGGCGGCGCTCCCCGCGCTCCTCGCAAAGACGACCGATCCCGACGCGCGGGCGTTCCTCATCCTCGCCGGCGCGCGGGCCTTCGGCGCCGACCACGCCGCGCCCGCCGCGGCCTTCGCCGACCGGCGGCGGCTCGGTCTCGCCGGCCTCGCGCGGCTCGCGCTGGCCTACGAGCCGCTCGGGAAGACCACCCAGGGGGACATGCTCGTGGAGGAGATCCTCGCGAAGCTTGCCACTCCCGCCGGGGAGTCCACCGAGGCCCTCGGCTTCGCACTGGCCGCGCTGTGCGGAGCGGACGTTTCCGAGGAGCGGCTGTGGCCGGCGTTCTTCGCGCTGGCCGCGCGCCGCGAAGGCGACAGCTTCGGCAGCACGCGCGAGTCGGGCGTGGCGCTCTTCGCCCTGGCCCGCGCCGCGGCCCGCGGCCTCGCGTTCGAGGGAGGCGAGGGGACGTTCACGGTGACGGTGAACGGCCAGGTGACGTAGCTCCCCGCCACCGGTCGCGCCGCGATCCCGGCGGAAGCGCTCGTCCCCGTCCGGAACCACATCTCCGTGCTGGGCGCCCGCCGGCCATT
>JALOQY010000130.1 GCA_025459285.1 Planctomycetota bacterium
CGCCATCGCGTGGAGCCGCGACCTCGGTCGACCCCTCCTCGTCCTCGAGGCCCTCCGGGCGGGCTATCCCTTCGCCAGCGACCGCCTGCACGCCTTCGTCCTCGCCGGCATGCGCGCCAACGCGGCCGCCTTCGCGCGCGCCGGCGTGACCTATCACCCCTTCGTCGAGCCCGAACCCGGCGCCGGCCGGGGGCTCCTTCGCGCGCTCGCCACGGACGCCGCGGTCGTGGTGGCCGACGACTCCCCGGCCTTCTTCCTCCCCCGGATGCTCGCCGGAGCGGCCCGAATGTCGCCGGTCCGCTTCGAGGCCGTGGATTCGAACGGCCTCATCCCGCTCGCGGCCACCCCCCGCGTCTTCCCCACCGCCTTCGCCTTCCGGCGCTTCGTCCAGGGCGCGGCGCGCGAGTTTCTCGCGGCATTCCCGGAGGCCGCGCCGCTGCGAAAGCTCGCCCTGCCGGGCCCCGCGGCCATACCCCCGGCGATCCTCGCCCGCTGGCCGGCGGCGCCGGAGGGACTCCTCGCCGCCGCCCCCGCCGCCCTCGCCGGTCTGCCGATCGATCACTCCGTCGCGCCCGTCGCCATCGAAGGTGGCGAACCCGCGGCCCGGCGGGCGCTCGATCGATTCATCGGGACCCGCCTCGACCGCTACTCCGAGGAGCGCAACGACCCCGACGCCGAGGCCACCAGCGGTTTTTCCCCGTACCTCCACTTCGGCCACCTCTCGGCCCACGAGGTCTTCCGGCGGGTCGCGGGACCGGACTTCGACCCGGCGCGCCTCCCCCGCCGCGCGGACGGGAAGCGCACCGGCTTCTGGGGTCTCCCGCCCGCCGCCGAGGAGTTCCTCGACCAGCTCGTGACGTGGCGGGAGATCGGCTTCCACACCGCCGCGAAGCTGCCCGGGTACGACCGCTACGAGTCGCTTCCCGGCTGGGCCCGCGAGACCCTCGAGGCCCATGCCGGCGACCGGCGGGAGCACCCGTACCCTCCCGAGGCGCTGCGCGACACCCGCACCCACGACCCGATCTGGAACGCCGCCCAGACCGAGCTGCGCACCGAGGGCCGCCTGCACAACTATCTGCGCATGCTCTGGGGCAAGAAGATCCTCGAGTGGACGGAGAGTCCGCGCGAGGCACTGCGGGTCATGCTGGAGCTCAACGACCGCTACGCCCTCGACGGCCGCGACCCGAACTCGGTGAGCGGCATTTTCTGGTGCCTCGGGCGCTACGACCGCGCCTGGGGGCCGGAGCGTCCGATCTTCGGGAAGATCCGCTACATGTCCTCGGCGAACACGGCGCGCAAGGTGCGGCTCCGCACCTACCTCGCCCGCCACCGCCCGGAGCACCTCCGGTGAGACCCCCGGGCCACACCCTCCTCGTCACGGCGGTGCTTCCCCGCGCCGTCGACTGGCTCCTCGCCCGGAGGCTCGCGGAGTGACGATGCACGGTTTCCTCGCCCACGACAAGGCGGCCGGCCCCAGCAGCGCGCAAGCCATCGCCTTACTGCGCCGCGGACTCCCCGGGAAGGTCCGCGTCGGCCATGCCGGCACCCTCGATCCTTTCGCCACGGGGCTCCTCCTCGTCCTCCTCGGCGAGCTTCCTTCCTCGGGGAGATCGAGCAGGTGCCCCCCGCCTTCTCGGCACTGAAGGTCGGCGGTCGCCGGGCCTACCGCCTCGCGCGACAGGGAGAGGCACCCGCACTCGCCCCCCGGCGCGTCCGGATCGACCGGATCGTGATCCTCGGAACGGCATGGCCGGACGTTCGGCTCTCGGTGACCTGCGGCGCCGGCACCTACCTGCGGGCGATCGCCCGGGACCTCGGGCAGGCGATCGGCCTGCCCGCCCACCTCACCGCGCTCCGCCGTACCCGGATCGGCCCCTTCGTCGCCGGCGCCGACCACGGGCTTCGCCCACCCCGGGACCTCACCCGCGCGGCGGGTCTTCCCGAAGCGATCCTCGCGCCCGACATGGCGCACCGGTTCGCGAGGGGCCAGCCGGCGGCCTGCGGGCTCCGTGGCGCCGGGGAGGCGGCGGCCGTGCTGACCGAACCCGAGGGCGTGCTCCTCGGACTCGGCCGCTTCGCGGGAGGCCTGCTCCGCCCGCATCTCGTCCTTCCCTCCGGGGTCGAGGTGATCCCATGACCGCGCTCGTGACCGGCGCCACGGGTTACGTCGGAGGGCGCCTTCTCCCACGCCTCGTCGCCCGTGGCGTCCCCGTCCGCGCGCTCGCCCGGAAGCCCGCGCACCTCCGGGATCGCCTCGACCCCCGCGTGGAGGTCGTCGCCGGAGACGTGCTCGACCCCGGGAGCCTGACCGCCGCGCTGGCCGGGATCCGCACCGCGTGGTACCTGGTCCACTCCAATTTCGGACGGGCGGCCAGGGCGGCCGGAGTCCGGCGGATCGTCTACCTCGGAGGGCTGGCCCGGGAGGATGACGCCCTGTCCCCACACCTCGCGAGCCGGCTGGAGGTCGGCCGGATCCTGCGGGAGTCCGGCGTCGAGACGATCGAGTTCCGCGCCTCCATCATCATCGGCTCCGGGAGCCTCTCCTTCGAGATGATCCGGGCGCTCGTCGAGCGGCTCCCCGTGATGACCACGCCGCGGTGGACACGGTCCCTCGCGCAGCCCATCGCCGTGGAGGACCTCGTCGACTACCTGCTCGCCGCGATGGACCTCCCGCCTGAGGGGAGCCGCGTGTTCGAGATCGGCGGGGCGGACCGGATCTCCTACTCCGGGATCATGAGGGAATACGCCCGGCAACGCGGGCTCCTTCGCTTCATCCTGCCCGTGCCGATGCTCTCCCCCGGACTCTCGAGCCTCTGGCTCTCGCTCATCACTCCGGTTTACGCGCGTGTGGGTCGCAAACTCATCGACAGCGTCCGCCACGAGACGGTGGTCCGGGACCCGTCCGCGCTGGCGGTGTTCCCCCTGCGGCCCCGCGGCATCCGGGAGGCCATCGCACGGGCCCTCCGGAACGAGGACCACGAGTTCGCCGAGACGAGGTGGTCGGATGCCCTGTCGGCGCGCGGGCCGATCCGCTCCTTCGGCGGCGTGCGCTTCGGCCCGCGCCTCGTGGATTCACGGTCGGTCCGGGTCCCCGTTCCCCCGGCGGCGGCCTTCGCCCCGATCCGGCGGATCGGCGGCCCGACGGGCTGGTACTACGCCGACTGGATGTGGCGCCTGCGGGGCTTCGCCGACTCGGTCTGCGGCGGGCCCGGCCTCCGTCGCGGGCGGCGCGATCCGGAGCACCTCGCGACGGGCGACGCGCTCGACTTCTGGCGGGTCGAGGCGTTCGAGGACGACCACCTCCTCCGCCTCGCCGCGGAGATGCGCGTCCCCGGGCGGGCCTGGCTCCAGTTCGAGGTCGTCCCGGACGGCGAGGGGGCCCGGATCCTCCAGACGGCGGAGTTCGACCCTGCCGGCCTTTCCGGACTCCTCTACTGGTATGCGATCTACCCCCTGCACGACCTCGTGTTCCGCAACATGCTGCGCGCCATCGCCCGGAGGGCCATCGCGTCCCCCACCGGTTCCTGAAGACCGGGCCGGTGCCGGAGGTATGCTCGCCCGGTGATCCGCGTCCTCTCCGTCCTCCTCTCCCCCTTCGCCCGCGGCGTGAGCGTCTTCACGTCCCGCAACACGGCGCCGTTCTACTCGCGCTACACGCTGCGGTTCCACCTGCCGGCGGAACTCCTCCTCGGAGCCGTGGGCGGCATCACCCAGCTCGGGGATCTGGTGGCGAGGAAGACCCTCGGAGCTCCCGACTGGATGATCGCCCTGCAGTCCTCGATCCCCACCGTGGCCCTCCTCTTCGCCATGGTGTGGCGCGACCTGCTCGAGGGCGCGTCGCGCCGGAAGGTGCTGCTCGCCACGGGCCTCTTCGGAAAGGGGCTCCTCCTGTTCATGGCCGCCGCGGCGAGCCCGGGGCTCTTCCTGCTCGTCTTCATCGCGTTCTCCTTCGCCGACAGCGCCTTCATCCCGGTGCGCAACTCGATCTTCCGCGCCAACTACCCGGACGCCCTGCGCGGTCGGTACTTCGGCCTGGTCGTCTCCCTCACCAGCCTCGCGGTGATCGGCGCGAACCTCGTGGCGGCCTGGCTGCTCGACCGGTGGGAGGGAAGCTACCGGCTGCTCTTCCCCGCCGCGGGAGTCCTCGGCCTCATCGCCCACGCCACCTATGCGCGCCTCCGCGTCCGCGGCGACGGCCAGATCGAACATCGCGCCCCGACCGATCCCCTCCTCCGGCGAGCGGCGGGCTCGATCCGTCGCGCCTTCCGGAGCACGGTCCGCATCCTGAAGGCGGACCGCGCCTTCTTCGCCTACGAAAGCGCGTTCTTCCTCTACGGGCTCGCGTTCCTCATGAACCTGCCGCTCGTGGTGCTCCTGATCACCGACCGCCTCCATCTCTCTTACGGACAGGCCTCATGGGCGCGCTTCGTCGTGCCCCCGGTGATGATGGTCCTCTTCTCGCCGATCGCGGGCCGACTGCTCGACCGGAGCCATTCCTCCGTCATGATGGGGGTCGCCTGCTTCCTTCTCGCCGCGCACTCCGTGCTCCTTGCCGCGGCCAACGGCATCGGCCTTCTCATGCTCTCGTACTTCATCTTCGGGGTCGCGATGACCGGCGTGAACCTCGCGTGGAACCTCGGCCCGGTGCAGTTCGCGCGCACCGAGCACGAATCCCTCGACTACATGGGTGTCCACGTCACCCTGACCGGCCTGCGCGGGGCCATCGCCCCGTTCCTCGCGCTGGGCGCCAAGCGGTTCCTCGGCCTGACAGCGGGCTTCGTGGTGAGCACGGCCCTCTTCCTCACCGCCGCGCTGCTCATGGCACGACTCTCGCGGAGGATATCCTCCGCCGCGCCGCCGCCTGCTACCATCGGTCGCCCCGATCCGCGGGCGGAGGAACGCCGCTCATGACGAGCCCCCACGGCATCGCCGGTCTCGCCCTCGCCGCGCTGCTGGCCGCCTGCGCCACGTCACCCGATCCCGCACCCGCACCCCCGGACCGTGAGCCGCTGCTGACGGTCGGCGCGCTCGCCGAGCGCCTCGGGCTCCGCCTCGTCACGAACACGACCGCCCGGGCCACCCTGGAGGGGCCGGGCAACACCGTCACCATCTTCCCCGACCCCGCCCGGTATCTGTACGTCAACGGCAGGGCTTTCGGCCCGGTCTCCGGCATCGTGCCCGTCGGCGGTACGCTCGCGGTTCCCGCGAGCCTCGCGCCGCGCATCCGCCCGGCCCTCCGCCCCGCCCCACCCCCGCCGCCTCCCCCTCCGCCTCCCGCACCGGCGCCCGCGCCGAAGCCCGCCCCGAAGCCGCCGAAGGGTCTCGCCGCCTTCCGCGTCACGATCGATCCCGGCCACGGCGGGAAGGACCCCGGCGCCCGTGCCGTCACCGGTGTCTACGAGAAGTCACTGAACCTCGCCATCGGGAAGATGGTCGCCGAGGACCTGACGGCGAAAGGGGCGAACGTGGTGATGACGCGGCGCGGCGACTCCTCCGTGGAGCTCGAGGAGCGGGCCGCGATCGCCAACCGGTTCGGTGCGCACGTGTTCCTGAGCCTGCACGCCGACTCGAGCCCGAAGCCGGCCGTGCGCGGATTCACCGTCTACGTCTCCCGCTCGGCCTCCGCGGAGTCGAACCGGCTGGCCAAGGCCGTGGCGGCCGAACTCCAGAGCCTCGGCATCGAGAGCCGCGGCGTGCGGCAGGCCGACTACCGGGTGCTCGTGAAGACGAAGATGCCGGCGGTCCTCGTGGAAGTGGGATACCTCACGAACGCCGCCGAGGCGAACCACCTCTTCGCCCCGGGGACCCAGAAGCGCATCGCCGGGGCCATCGCACGGGGGATCGAGCGGGCGCTCGCGGGGCGGTGACGGCCCGGCCGGCCCGCGCCGGGCCGGCCGGGACCATGGCCTCACAGCTTCTTCTTGCAGAAGTACCAGTCGGTGTACTCGTACTCCGGGTTCTTCGCCCGGGCCTCGGCGTCGGCGACCGTCTTCGGCGGCGGCACCATCACCTTCTCGCCGGGGGTCCAGCCCTCCGGGGTGGCCACTCCGTGGGTGTCGGTCGTGCGCAGGGCCGTGACCAGGCGCAGCACCTCGGCGACCGAGCGGCCGTTGCTCATGGGGTAGTAGATCATGGCCCGCAGCACGGACTTGGGGTCGATGACGAAGACCGCCCGCACCGCCGCCGTGTCCGAAGCCCCCGGATGGACCATTCCGTAGGCCCGCGCCACCTTCATCGAGAGGTCCTCGATGATCGGGAACGGGATCTCCACCCCGAACTTCTCCTTGATGTTCCGCACCCACGCGAGGTGCGCGAAGTTGCTGTCGATCGACAGTCCCAGCAGATCGCAGTCCTGGGCCAGGAAGTCCCGGCTCGCCTTCGCGAAGGCCATGAACTCCGTGGTGCAGACGGGGGTGAAGTCCGCCGGGTGCGAGAACATGACCAGCCAGCGCCCCCGGTAATCGCCGAGTTTCTTCGGCCCGTGCGTGGTGACGGCGCTGAAGTCCGGCGCCGGTTCGTTCAGCCGGGGCAGAAAGCCCCTCTCCTCGTTCGCTTCGGACACGGATGCCTCCTCATGTGCGGACCCCCGAGCTTATCAGGAGTGGCTCGCACCACGAAGAAGGCGCTGCGTCAGGAGTGCGAGCACGTAGGCGAGCGCCGCCGCGAGGACGATCGCGGATTCCGGCGACACCCTTGTCCCGTAGACGGCCGCGCGCGGCAGCGTCGTGAGGAGGACGCACAGCGCGACCGACACCGCCATCATCCCCGACAGCCGCCCCGCGAAGAATCGCGACGTGGCGGCGGGCAGCGAGAGGAGCGCGATGACGAGGATCAGCCCCACCACGCGGATGAGCGCCACCACCGCGAGCGACACCAGGCCGAGCAGGAGGAGGTTCGTGCCGAGGACGCTGATTCCCTGCAGGCCCGCGAACTCCTCGTCGAGGCAGAGCGCCTTGAGCCGCTTGTGCGTGAGGAGCAGGGCGGCCACGATCACCGCGTCGAGGCCCAGGAGCAGGACGAGGTCCTCCCGGCTCACCACCGAGACGTTCCCGAAGAGGTAGCTGAAGATCTCGGTCTGGTACCCCGGCGTGTACTTGAGGAGCAGGATCCCCACGGCCATGCCGATCGCCCACAGCGCGCCGATCAGGGTATCGAGCCTCTCGCGGGCGAAGTGCTGCACGCATCCCACGAGCGCCGCCGCCACCAGCGCCGAGAGGACCGCGCCGTAGAGCGGATCGATGCTCCCGAAGGCTCCGGGGAGCCGGAACCGCAGGAAGATGACCGCCCCGATCCCCCCCACCACGATGTGCGCGATGGCCCCGGACAGGAACACGATGCGCCGGGTGACGACGTAGGGCCCGATCAGCCCGCAGGCCACTCCGGCGAGGACGCCGGCGAGGAGCCCGCGGAGGAGCAACTCGTTCACCGCCATGTCGGCGAAGAAGCGGATCACCTCTTCACCTCCCGGTCCGCCCGGTGGATCGGGCAGTCGCCCCGGTGGCCGACCGCCCGCACCGGAGTCACCGCCCGGTACATCTCGGCGATGATGTCCGGGCCGATCTCCCCCGCGGCGTGCACGGCCAGCCGCCGATTGAGACACGCCACCCGCTTGACGTGAGAGGAGACGAACCCCACGTCGTGGCTCACGAGGACGATCGGCAGACGATCGTTCAGACCCCTCAGCGTTTCGAGGACCCCCTGTTCCATGTAGAGGTCGATGCCCGCCATCGGCTCGTCGAGCAGGAGGATCGCGGCGTCGGAGCACAGGGCGCGGGCGATCAGGACCCGCTGCCGCTGCCCGCCGGAGAGCTGCCCGAAACCGCGTTCCGCGAACTCGAGGACACCTACCTCGCGCATCGTCTCCCGCGCGCGATCGAGGTCCTCCCGCCGGTGCCGGAAGCCCCAGCTCGACACGCCGAGCCGGCCGGTGAGGACGACGTCGAGGACGGTGGCCGGGACCTTCACGTCCACCTGACTTGTCTGGGGCACGTACCCGATCCGCCGGCGGACCTCCCGGGGCGACCGTCCGAGAACCCGCACCGTCCCGATCTCCGGAGTCACGAGTCCGAGGAGCAGCTTCAGCAGCGTGGTCTTCCCGCCGCCGTTCGGTCCGATGAGCCCGATGAAGTCCCGCGGCTCGATCGAAAGGGACACGTCCTCGAGGATCGGCGGCCCGTTCCCCCGATCCCCGTACCAGAAGGTCACCCCGTCGATCACCGCCACCGGGCCCGGATCGCTCATCGGAGCGCCTCCGCGACCCGCCCCGCCACCTCCAGGAGGTTCGCGAGGACGTCCGGTCGCAGGGGATCCAGCGGTTCGAGGCGCGCCCCCACGGCGTCGGCGATCGCCCGGGCCGACCGCCCGGCGATCTGCGGCTGGACGAAGACCACCCGGACGGCGTCCGCCCGCGCCCGCGCGAGCAGCACCGTGAGCTCCGCGTCGCTCGGCTCCTTGCCCTCGAACTCCACGGAGACCTGCCGGAGTCCGAACTCGTCGCAGAACCACCCCCAGGCCGGGTGGTAGACGTAGAGCGGACGGCCCGCGAATGGCCGCAGCATCCCGGCGATCGTCTCCCGGGTCTGCCGGATCTCCGCCACGAGGGCCTCCCGCCCGGCCGCATAGGCCTGGCGTCCCGGCGGGTCGAACTCCGCGAGGGCCCGCTCCACCGTCCCCGCCATCGCTTCGAGTGCCCGCAACGAGAGCCACGAGTGCGGGTCCTCACCGTGCTCGTGATCGCCGTGGATGCACTCCCCCTCCGCCATGTGGCGAGGCTCGATCCCGTCACGGAGGTCCACGACGCGCATCTTCCCCTCGACCGCCCGCCGCCACCGGCCGTTCTCGAAGGGAACGCCGATCCGGAACCAGATCCCCGCCCGAAGCGCCGCGCTCACCTGGTGGTCCGACGGCTCGTAGGTGTGGGCGTCCTCCCCCGGACCCGCGAGCACCGAAACCGAGACCCGGCCGCCGCCGATCCGCTCCACCAGGAAAGCCTGAGGCGGGATGCTGACGGTGACGTGTGGTCGGTCGTCCGCCGCCCGCTGACCGCAGGCCGCGAGGCAGATCAGCGCCGAGGTGAGGATCGTGTTTCTCATGGTCGGACCGGAAATCGTACCGCCCGTGGACGGCGGAAGGAAAATGGCGCGACCATGGCCACGCCGAAGAAGGTCCTCGTGACGGGTGGGGCGGGGTTCGTCGGCACCCTCCTCTGCCAGGCGATCGTTGCCGCTCCCGGCCTCGTCTTCCGCGCCCTCGATCTCCCGGGCTCCCGCCTCGACGCCCTTGCCAGGGACGGCGAGACCGTGGCCGGGGACCTGCTGCTTCCCGGCGTGCTCGAGAGTGGTCTCGCGGGCTGCTCGGCGGCGGTCCACCTGGTGGTGGCCCATGAGCACGCCCCCCTCGAACTCCACGAGAAACTCACGATCGGCGGTGCCCGCCGCGTCGTCGAGGCCGCGAAGAGCGTGGGCGTCCGGAGGCTCCTGTTCATGTCGTCCATCAAGGCCGCCCGCGACTACGAGGGGTTCTACGGCGCGTGCAAGCGCCGGGCGGAGGCCATCGTCCGGGAATCCGGACTCGACTGGACCATTTTTCGGCCCGGCCTCCTCTACGGCCCGGGCGAAACCCGCCTCTCGGCCATCGCCCGCACGCTCCGGGCGTGGCCGGTGTTCCCTCTCCCCGGCGACGGGAGCTACCCGATCTACCCCCTCCGGACGGTCGACCTGGTCGCGGCGCTCCTCCGGGCACTCGAATCCTCCGAGGCGATCGGTCGGATCTACGAGCTCGGCTCGGACCGCCCGTGGCGACTCGACGAGATCGTGCGGCTGGTCGGCGAGCACATCGGACAGCGGCGCCCGATCCTCAAGCTGCCCCTTTCGCCGTGCCGCGCGCTTGGCGCGCTGGCCGAGAAGCTCACGCGCCATCCCGTGCTCTTCGCCGAGCAGATCAAGGCCATGCAGGTCCGGTTCCCCCCGCCGGATACCGAGCCCGCGAAGCGGGACCTCGGCTTCACGACGGTCCCCTTCCCTCAGGGCCTCGCCGAGCTCGCGGCCGGCTGGGCGGCCCGCCGCCCGCGGTAGGCGCCGGCGGCGTAGCGGGCGACGACCTTCAGACAGCGAAGCCCGTAAGGTATCGACCGGAGATGGGAGACCTCGCCGGCGTAGCGCGTCGGGATCGGCACCTCGCCGATCCGCAGGCCGAGGGCGCGCGCGCAGGCGATCGCTTCCAGATCGAAGTCGAAGCTCCCCGAGAGCGCGTCGAACGGGATCGTGCCGAGCGCCCGGCGCGAGAAGAGGATCATCCCGCTGTGGTAGTCGGTGAGGCGCAGGGCGAACACCGCGTTCTCCAGGGCCGAGAGCAGCCGCCCGGCCACCAGCTTGATGAGGGGCATCCCGCCTTCCCGCGCGGTCCCCCGCGCGTGACGGGAACCCTGGACGACGTCGAGACCGCGGTGCTCGAAGGCCCGGAGTAGGGCGGGGATCGACTCCGGGGCGTACTGGCCGTCGGAGTGCAGGTCGAGCGCGGCGGCCACCGGCTCCGCGGCGCAGAGCCTGAGCCCCTCCCGGACCGCGGCTCCGTAGCCGCGGTTGCGGTCGAAGCGGCGAAGGCGGATCGCCGGGCGCGCGGTCGAAAGAAGCCGCACCGTCTCCGCGGTCGAGTCGGTGCTCCCGTCGTCCACGACGAAGAGCGCGCGGATCCGGGACCAGACCTCCGGCGGGATCCGCGCCACGGTCTCCGGCAGGAGCGCGCCCGGGTTGTACGCCGGCATGAAGATGGCGAGGTCCGGCCCGCTCACGCCGGGAGGACTCCGGCCGTCCCGAGGTAGGCACTGAGCGTCCGCTTCACCGCCTCGGGGAGCGGGATCCGCGGCTCCCAGCCGAGGAGCGTCCGGGCCCGCGTGATGTCCGGGACGCGCCGATCGCAGTCCTCGTACCCCGGCCCGTAGAAGTCCTCCGCCACCACCTCCTTCACTCCCGGCCCGAACCCCCGGCCCGTGAGTTCCTCGAAGGCGCGGATCATCAGCCGGGCCAGTCCGGCCATGTCGCACTCGTTCTCGGGGTGGCCGACGTTGAACACGCGGCCCGCGGAGGCCCCGGGGCGGTCGATCATCCGGACGATCGCGTCCACCGCGTCGTCGATGTGGACGAAGGTCCGCCGCGCCCGGCCGCCATCCACCAGCGGGAGGGGCTCGCCCCGGATCAGCGCCGAAGCGAAACAGGCCATGACCCGCGGCAGTCCCTCGCCGTCCACTCCCGGCAGGAAGTCCATGCCCGGACCGATGAAGTTGAAGGGCCGCACGATCGTCCACGACAGGCCCCGCTCGCGCCCCTCGGCCTCGATCGTCCGCTCGAGAAGCTGTTTGGCGGCGGCGTAGGACCACCTCGTCCGATGGAGCGGCCCGAGGAGCATCGGCGAGGACTCCTCGGAAAGCAGCGTGTTCGCGGGGTCCTGCCGGAAGGAGGAATCATCCGGCGCGAAGCCGGCCAGAGTCCGCCCGTAGACCTCGCAGGTGGAGAAGTGGAGGAGTCTCGCCCCCTGCTCCCGGCAGGCCGCGATGACCGGCAGGGCCTGCGTGTAGTTCGATCCGATCGTGTCGAGCGTGCGCGTCGTGTAGAGGGAGGGGTTGCAGAGCGACGACAGGTGCGCCACGACGTCGCAGCCGTGGATCGCCGCGGCGAGACGCCCTTCGTCGCGCACGTCGAAGCGCCGGAACTCGAACCCCGCCCGGTCCGAAAGGTCCCGGACCCGGTGGTCGTCCCGGTCCACGGAGCGGACCCGGTATCCCTCGGACAGAAGCCGTCGTCCAAGGTGGTTTCCGATGAAACCTCCGCCGCCGAGAATGCAGATGGTCGCGCCGCCCATGGAGGCGGCCCATCTTCCCCCGGGGCGGGGATCAGCGCGCGTAAATCCCCGCCGCCTTCGAAGGCCATCCATTTTCTGGTCGGCCCGGTCGTGGTCTCCCGTTCATCACACGAGCGCGAGCCAGAGCGCGGCGATGGCGAGGGTCGAGAGCGTCACGGGCACCCCGACCCGGGCATGGGCCGCCCATGAGATCCGGACACCCAGCCGGCCGGCCTGGTCGACGACGATGATGTTCGCGATGGAGCCCACGATGATGAGGTTCCCGGCCAGCGTGCTCGCGAGCGCCAGGATCGCTCCGGCCTGGGGATGCACCGCGGCCGGAAGCAGCAGCATCGTCGCCGGCACGTTCGAGACGAGGTTCGACAGGACGACGACGCTCCCGAAAAGCGCGGCCGGTTCCCGGGGGTCGACGCCCGCGCGCGTCATCGCCTCCATCCCCGCCTGCAGCATGCCGCTCGCGGCGAGGGCGCTATTCACGACGAAGAGGGCCACGAACAGGACGAGAAGCTGCCAGTCCACGAGCGCCAGCATCCTGCGGGAGGCCATCCTCCGGGACAGGAGCAGGACGCCGGCGGCGCACAGCGCGAGGACCTCGCGAGGCCAGGGCACGGCGATGAAGAGCGCCATGAGTACTCCCGTCACCACGGCGCCCTTGCCGGTCTGCCACGCCGAGAAGCGGGGCGCTTCCGGTTCGGGCACGGTCATTTCCCGCCGGAACCGTCCGCGGTAGAGGAGGAGGAGGACTCCCCATGTCGCCGCGAGGCCGAGAAGAGACGGGACGAGCGCGTCGAGGAGGTAGCCGGAAAACGACATGTGCAGCGTCTGGCCGATGAGCATGTTCTGCGGGTTGCCGATGAGTGTCGCCGCGGAGCCCACGTTCGAGGCGCAGGCCAGTCCGAGCAGGAAGGGCACGGGATCGAGACCGCGCCGGGCGCAGCCCGCGGCGAGGATCGGCGCCATGGCGAGGCACACGATGTCGTTGGCGAGGACCGCGGAGAGCACTCCGGCCACGGCGATGAGCATTCCGAGGAGTGCCGCCGGCCCGGCCGAGGCCGCCGCGAGCCGCGCGGTGAGCCGCGTGTAGAACCCGCCGAGCCGGAACTGCGCCGACACCACCATGAGCCCGAAGAGCAGGGCGATCGTGGAGACGTCCACCGCGTCGCGCGCCGCGTCCGGGCTGACCTTCCCGAAGGCGAGCAGCGCGATCGCCCCGAGCAGCGCCACGCCGGTGCGGTCCAGCGCCAGGTGCGGAATCCCCCCGGCGATCATCCCGGCGTAGACGAAGAGGAATACGAGGAGCACCACGGGGTCCATCCCTCAACGATACTCCGGCGACCCGACCTTCTCCTACCTCGCACCGCCAATGGGCAACCGATCCGGGGACGCAACCGATCCGGGGACGTTGGTAACCTGGTAACTTGCCGGCGGGACAATCCAAATCGAAATCGAAATCGGGATCGGGGTCGGTTCTGATCCGGGGACGATGGTGAATTGTCAACTTGCCGGTGGCCTGTCCGGACGTTCTGATCCGGTCCCCTGTCCGGACGTTCTGATCCGGGGACATTGGAAACTTATCAACTTGCCGGTGGCCGGGAGGCACGCGTATCCGTCGGACCGGCCAGGTCCCCCGCCGGCGAGGACTTCCGCCTGCCGGGCAAGTTGACAAGTTACCAACGTCCCCTCTGCCCTTTCGTCCCCTCTGCCCCCCTCTG
>JALOQY010000446.1 GCA_025459285.1 Planctomycetota bacterium
CTCGGAAACCGGGAGACCGCCGAGGTGCTCGGGATCTCCGAGACGGCGGCGAGCAACCGCTACGTGCGCGCCCTCGGACGGCTCGGTGACCTGCTGGCCGCGGATCCGGCCTTCGGGGAGGGGCGATGAGCGCGGAAACCTCCGGCTCCCGAAACCCCCTGGAGATCCTGGCCGAGGAGTTCGCGGAGCGGTTGCGGCGCGGGGAGCGCCCCACGATCGAGGAGTACGCCGAGCGATACCCGCACCAGGCCGTGGCGCTCCGCAGGGTGCTCGAGCCGCTCTTGCTGCTGGAGCGCGCCGGAGCGCAGGAGGTGGCCCCCTCGGAGCCGGTCAGGATCGCCGGCTACCGCGTCCTGCGCGAGATCGGCCGCGGAGGCATGGGCGTCGTCTACGAGGCCGAGCAGCTTTCGCTGTCCCGCCGGGTCGCGCTGAAGGTCCTGACCACCGCCGGTAACGGCTCCCCCGCCCATCGGGAGCGCTTCCGCAGGGAAGCGGAGGCGGCGGCGCGACTGCACCACACCAACATCGTGCCGGTCTTCGGGGCGGGTGAGGACGGCGGGCGCGACTACTACGTCATGCAGCTCATCGAGGGCGAGTCTCTCCGCGAGATCCTTGGCGCCATGCACGCGATGAAGCTGGGGCGCGGGCACGTGGGGCGGCCCTCGGCGGAGTGGGCCGCCGCGCTGCTGCTCAAGCGCTCCGAACCGGAGCGGCCGGATGGCGCTCCGGACTGCGACCTGCCGGCAGGCCGTCCGGAGTACTTCCGGAGGGTGGCGAAGCTGGGGATCTCCGTCGCCCGGGCCCTCTCCCACTCGCACCAGCGGGGCATCCTCCACCGTGACATCAAGCCCTCGAACATCATGCTCGACCGGGCCGGCGCGGTCTGGGTGACCGACTTCGGTCTGGCCAAGCTCCTGGACCGCGAGGATCTGACCGCCACGGGCGACGTGGTGGGGACCGTGCGCTACATGGCGCCGGAGCAGTTCCATGGCCGGGTGGACGCACGAAGCGACGTCCACAGCCTGGGGCTCCTGCTGCACGAGCTGCTGACGCTCACGCCGGCCTATCCCGAGAAGCAGCACGCCCGGCTGATGCAGAGCAAGCTCAAGTCCCCCCCTCCCGCGCCCCGGACGCTGGTTCCCGGGATCCCTCGCGACCTGGAGACGATCGTCCGGAAGGCCTGCGCCCTGGAGCCTCGACACCGGTACCAGAGGGCTTCCGATCTCGAAGCCGACCTCCGGGGGTTCCTGGAAGACCGGCCCATCTCCGCGCGGCGTCCCCGGGCCCCCGAGCAGCTGTGGAGATGGGCCCGCCGAAACCCGGTCGCGGCGGTCCTGGGCAGCGCGACGGCAGCCCTTCTCATGCTCGCGGTCCTGGTCTTCGCCATCGCCGGCAGCCGGACCCGCAGGGCGCTGAATCTCGTCGCCGAGGAGAAGGGCCGGGTCGAAGAGGCCCTGCGGCAGGTCGAGGAAGAGCGCGAGAAGGCCGTGGCCGCCGCGGCACTCGCCCAGAGCGAGGAGGCGCGCGCCACCGAGAACCTCGCCGTGGCCCTGGAGGCGTTCGACCGCATCCTCGAGAACCTCTCGTCCCGGGGCGCTCCGGGCTCGCTGGACCTGCTGCTCGACCGCGAGGTGAGCGGGGTGAACCCCGCGGACGTCGAGCTCCTGGAGGCACTGCTCGCGTTCTTCGAGCGCTTCGCTGATCGGAACCGGGTGGACCTCCGCGCCGAGTCGGCGGCGGCCCGCCGGCAAGTCGGCGACATCCAGCGGCGGCTGGGTCGCCTCACCGAGGCCGTGACGAGCTACCGGCAAGCCCTCTCGGCCTACCGGGAGCTGGCGGCTGGATCCGGAGACCCCGTCCTGGTTCTCGAGCAGGCGAGGATCCTCCACGCCATCGCGACGACGGAGAGCCACGCCGGCGTCATCCGGGAGGCCTTCGGGACCTACCGGGAGGCCCGTGGGCTCCTCCGGGAAAGCCCGCACGCCGAGAGCGCGGAGTTCCGGTTCGAGCTCGCCCGGGGCCTCGTGCTGGCCGCCACCGTCGCCGAACGAACCGGGATGAGCCCCGGAGAGTCTCTCGCCGACGGCGCGCGCGGAGGCGACAGCGGATCGGGGCAACCCGGGCGGGGCGGACGACGCGGGACGGGCGGGAGGACCCCACGCCGCGACAGCTCCCAGGAGGCGGTCGAGATCCTCACCGCGCTGCTCCGCGAGACGCCGGACGACCCCGACTGCCGCTTCCTCCTGGTCCGGGCGCACCGGGCTCGGGTGCTCGCCGCGAAACGGGAGGAGGATCTCGACGCGGCAGAGACCGCGCTCGACTCGGCGATCGCCGGCGCGGAGGGCCTCGTGCGCGATTTCCCAGAGGTCCCGGCGTTCGAGTTCGAGCTGGCGGAACTCCTGGCGACGGAGATCGGGGGAGGCTCCGGATACGGCGCGCGCATGGACCGTGCCGTGGAGACATGTATGCGGCTCCTCGCCGCGCACCCGGAGATGCCGGAGTTCCAGAGCCTCGCCGGGTCCTGCCTGGCGGGAAAGGCCCGTCTCCTCGCCGAAGCCGGAGAGCTCGAGAGGGCGGCCGCGGAGTACGAGCGAGCCCTGAACCATCTGCGGCCCGGGGCGGATCGGTCCCCGGGCGTCCTGTCCCTCCAGAGCGCCTGCGCCCGGACGCTGGCCGAACTGGCGGAGGTGAAGGCGCGCCAGCAGGAGGACGAGGCCGCCCTCGCGCTTCTGGACGAGGCCATCCGAAGAGCGGAGGCCTTCCGGGACCGGCGAACGACGGCCCGTCCCGCTCTGGCGGCACTGCTCGCCGAACTCCGCCGGAAGCGGGACTCGCTCCGCGACCGGTAGGGAGCACGGCCCGAGGTCGGGAGCGCTCGCCGGAGCGTCCGTGGCGCAACTCCGGAAAAAGGAGAAGACCAGAGGCAAGCCGACTCCATGGGGTTCAGAAGGTCGGAGGTTCGAATCCTCTCGCCCCGACCAGATCCCTCGCGGTCCAAAGCGTGCTCAGAACGCGGGTTCCGTCGATTCAGAGGGTTTGAGAAACGCACTCCGAGGCTGACAGTCTCAACTCACGGAGCGTCCGACGGAGCGCTGGAAGTCGCGAGCCTGCAGCAACTCCCCCGGCAGTCTCGAGTCCCGTGTTCGCGGGCCTCGCTCATCGACGCCCGCAGCCCGCGGCGGACGGGAGCGCGAGAGGGCCCTACCTCCGCAGCTGCACCACGACCGTACGCTGCCGTTGCTCTCCGTCGGCGAGGACGATGTGCAGCCTGCGACCTGCGAGGGTGTCGGC
>JALOQY010000447.1 GCA_025459285.1 Planctomycetota bacterium
GTCGAGCAGGAGGTTGCCTTCGGGGACCTCGGGCGGCGCGCCGCGCAGGAACAGTCGCGCCTCGAGACCGAGTCTCGCCGCGGCGAGCGCCGTGGCGCGAGCGTGGTTCGACTGGACACCGCCGCACGTGAAGACGGTGTCCGCGCCGGCCTCGATGGCCGCGGCGAGGGAGAACTCGAGCTTGCGCACCTTGTTGCCCGTGAGGTCGGTCCCCGTCAGGTCGTCCCGTTTCACGAAGATCTCCGCGCCGGCGAGAGATGAGAGACGGCGAAGTCGCTCGACGGGTGTGGGGGTGCGGGCGAGAATCACCCTCGCCGGCCAGCGGATCGGACCGGGGTCGTCGCTCATGGCCAGGGATGCTAGCCTATCCGGTCATGAACGCTGAAGAGCACGGCATCGCCCGCTGGGAAGTCCTGTCCCGGGAGACGATGGCCGAGTGCCGCGTCTTCTCCGTGGAGCGCCGGCGGATGCGGCGCGAGGGTTCTCCGCCGGGCGAGGCGTCGGACTTCTACGTCCTGGGGGCGGGCGACTGGGTGAACGTCGTCGCGCTCACACCGGAAGACGACCTCGTGCTCGTCACCCAGTGGCGCCACGCCGCCGGGCGGGTCACGCTGGAGATCCCCGGCGGGATGGTGGACACGGGGGAAACGCCGCGCGAGGCCGCGGAGCGTGAGCTTCTGGAGGAGACGGGTTTCGCCGCGCCGGAGTGGCGTCCACTCGGAGTCATCGACCCGAACCCCGCGATCCTCGCGAACCGCTGCCACACCTTCCTCGCCCTCGGCGCGCGCCAGGTGACGACGCCGCACTTCGACTCGAACGAGGAGTGCGGTCTGGTGCTCCGACCCTGGGCCGAAACCCCCGCGCTGGTCACGTCCGGGGTCATCACCCACGCCCTCGTGGTGGTGGCCCTGCACTTCGAGCACCTCCGCCGCGAAAACCGGGAGAAATGACTCTGAGCAAATGTTCCATCTGAAAAGGAGACACCGGGCCAGGAACCCCGCGCAATCCGGAAAACCAGCAGCCTGTCGGGGCCAAGGACGATCTCTGCGCTGCGACCCTTTACCCCGACAGGCTGCTACCGCACGAGGCGGAGGAGGGAGCGGAAGCGCTTGCCCTCGCAGTGCTCCTGCATCTCGAAGAGCGCCATCTCGGTGCTCGTCAGCACCGCCCCGCCGTCCCGCAGCCGCGAGAGGGCGAGGTCCCGGTTCGCCACCACGCGGGAGGAGACGGCATCCGCCGCGGCAAAAACGCGCCACCCGGCGTTCAGGAGATCCGCCGCCGTCTGCCAGACGCAGACGTGGGCCTCGATGCCGCAGAGGATCGCCGTCCGGCGCCCGGTCGCTTCGAAGGCCGCGCGGATCCCGGGGTCGCGCCAGCAGGAGAAGGTCGTCTTGGTAAGGCGCGGGAGGTCACCGAGGGCTTCGGTCACTTCCGGGACCGTGGCGCCGAGGCTCTCGGGCACCTGCTCCGTCGCCACGATCGGCAGACCGAAGAGCTTCGCCCCCTCGATGAGCCGCCGCACGTTGCGCCGGACGGCGCCGGAGTCGTGGACGATCTCGGCGAGCTTCCCCTGCACGTCGATCACCACGAGGAACGGCTCGGTCCCCGCGAGCATCTCCACCATCGATCACTCCTCCCCGGCGCGCGCCGGTCCCGCCTCTCCCGGTCTCGCGGCGCCGCCGCGTCGCCTCCTCCGCCGCCGGCCCCGGCGCTTCCCGGGGGTGGCCGCGCCTTCCGGGGCGGGGGGGTCGGGGGGGTCGGAGGAAGACGCCTCCGGCTCCGGTTCGGGTTCGGGTTCGGGCTCCGTCGGGGGACCCGGCTCCGGCTCCCCGGCGGGCTCGTCGCCGTCCCGGCCCTCCGCCTCGGCGGCGGCGCGGCGCTCCTGGCGCGAGCGGAACCGGTCCTCCGACCGCCGCTGGCCGGGGTACTTCTCGGCCAGTGTCTCCCCGGAGTCGGGAGCCGGGAGCGCCAGGGCGGTCGGAGTGATCTCCTCCTCCGGGACCGGCGGCTCGGGCTCCTCTTCCTCGGGCTCCGGAACCACCATCGGTTTCTCCGGGGGCGCCTCCGGGCCGCGGAGCACCTCCACACGGCGGAAGTACGGCCAGCGGAGGAGGTCCGCGGCCAGACGCTCCCGCAGAACCTCGAGCTCGTCCTCGGAGACGACCCGAGGCGCCTCGTCCGCGGGGCGCGGGTCGAAGAGGCAACAGGAAAGCCCCTGGAACACCGGACAGTCGAGGACCTGGATGATCCCCAGGCGGTTCACGCAGTAACGACCCGGCACGCAGCGGCCGTCCCGAGGCAAGATCTCGTGGACGAGGTTCCGGCAGCGGGCGTGATCCGGTCTCTCCGGCGGTTCCATGGTGGACGTATCCTACGCACGGAACGGAGGACCGGCCGAGAGAATGCATGGACACCCGACGCGGATCGCTGATAGGATCCGGACGGGAAGTCGACGTCCCTCCGAGGAGATCCGTCCATGTCGTCGAGCGAACCCGTAAACGAAACCCCGAAGCCCGCGCCGGCCGCGCCCCCGACGGGGTCCCCGCGGCGCAACGTGGAACTTACCGTCCTCCGCCCCTATCCGAAGGTGGTCTACTTCTACATGACGTGGATCGCCTCGCTCGTGTGCGGGATCATCACGTCGCTGTCCGACAACCCGAGCCCCACGATCACCTACGTCTGGCTCCTCATCTTCACTTTCAACCTGCTGGTGATCTCCTTCGAGTTCGGCCGCATGGTTTCGGTAGCCGTGGTCTTCTTCGTGCTGGCGCTCATCTTCCTCGGCGCCTGGCTCGGCTTCCTCACGAAGATGTTCTCGTTCCTCGGCTCCATCGAGCCTCACGCGGACCACCGGTTCTACTTCACCGTCTTCGTCGCGTTCACCATCATCTACCTGCTGGTCTTCGTGCAGACGCGGTTCAACTACTGGGTCGTGCGGCGCAACGAGCTCCTCCACAAGCACGGGTTCCTCGGCGACGTGAAGCGCTACCACGCGCAGAACATCAAGATCCACAAGGAGATCCCGGACATCCTGGAGTTCATCCTGCTGCTGAGCGGGACGATCGTGGTCCATCCCGAGGGGGAGAGCCGCGCCTTCGTGCTCGACAACATCATCGGGATCAACCGGAAGGAGAAAGAGGTCAAGGAGATCCTCGAGTCCTACGCGGTCCGTATCGACAAGGACTGAGAGCGTGAGCAGTAATCCCCCGCGAGCCGCGCCGGGACGAGGCGCGAGCAGCGCAAGGAGCGAGGAGGACTCGACCTTGCGGAGCCGGTCGAAGA
>JALOQY010000131.1 GCA_025459285.1 Planctomycetota bacterium
TCGCGCAGCGACCATGCGGCGAAAGGCCCGCGGCGGTGGCCGGAGATCCACCTCGGGCGATGCCCGAGGTGGATCAGGACTTGAGAGGCGCGGCACTAGCGAGTCACATCGTTCGTGATCACGAAGGCCATGAGCAGGAGGAGGAACACGAGCCCGACCCACTGGAGGATGGCCATCGCCCTCACGGGGAGAGGCCTCCGGCGGATCGCTTCGATGACCAGGAAGAGGATGTGGCCTCCGTCGAGGATCGGGATGGGGAGGATGTTCAGGATGGCGAGGTTGATCGACAACAGGCCGAGGAAGTACAGGAAGTAGACGAAGTTCTTCCTGGCCGCGGAGTAGGAGATCTGGGCGATCGCCACCGGTCCGCTGAGATTCTGGGCCGAAACGCGGCCGGTGAAGATGCCGCCGATGAACTGGAGGATCCGCCGGCCGGTGAGGAGGGAGCGCCGCAGTCCCGCGTAACAGGCGGAGGCGATCCCCGGAACGCGCCGGACCTCGGTCGAGGTGGCGAAGGCCAGCCCGGGAACCGTACGCTCCAGGTGCGGGCGCCGGTGAACCTGCACGGGGCCATGGAGCCCGAGTTCATCCTCGAAAGTGAGGACGACGGGCGCTCCGCGCTCCGTCTCCGCAATCCTGGCGACGATGTCAAGGAAACTGGTGACCGGATGCCCGTTCACGGAGCGGATGACTGCGCCGTCGGTGAGTCCCGCTGCGCGGGCCGGGTTGCCGCCCTCGAAGTCCCGGTCGGGCAGGAGCAGGACCCGCGTATCGGCCGCCGCCGGTGCGGCGGCAGCGAGATCGCGGAAAAGGTCGCCGCCTCCCTCCGCCGCCTCGACCGGATCCGGGAGTGCCAGGTCCGTCATGATGCCGTCCCGGAGAACGGTCACGACCGGAGGAGTCGCGGTCGATCCGGCGACCAGGCGTCGCGCGTGGACGATGTCGCGGACCGGGGCTCCATCGACACGGACCAGTGCGTCGCCAGCGCGGAAGCCGGCCGCCTCCGCGGGAGAGCCGGTCCGGACGAAGGCGATGCGATCCGCGCGGCTGGTGATGCCGATGAGGCCGGGACCCTCCTCCGACGCCTGCGCGACGGGGGAAACCTCCACGGTCAGGAGCCCGGTGCCGCGACGGACCGTCAGGGTGACCGGTCCTTCCGAGGCCTGGAGCGCCGCCAGCACTTCGGCCGGGCCCTCGGTGCGCAGGCCCTGCACGCGCAGCGGTACGTCGCCGGACCTGAAGCCCGCGGCGTACGCCGCCGAGTTCTCCTCCACGGAGAGTTCGTAGCGTCCCTGGAGACCGACCATGCGTGCACCCAGGGAGGGGTCGACCACCGGCTCCAGGTCCTCGAAGGAGACCGTGCGACCGTCGCGGGACACCACGATGTCGACGCTGCCCCGGGAGAACGCGATCTCCTCCATGATGTCCTGGAAGTCGATGACCTGGGTTCCGTCCACCATGAGGATGCGGTCAGCGGGCAGGATACCGGCTTTCCAGGCCGGAGAGCCGGGCACCGTGGCCCCGACGACCGGCGAGGGTAGCGGAACTCCGACGTTGAAGGCGAAGACGAAGAGGAACACGCCGAGGATGGCATTCATCGTGACGCCGGCGATGAGGATCGAGAAGCGCGCGCGGATGGACTTGTTCTGGAACTCCGCCGGATCGGAGCTGTGCTCGTCGGTCGGCGTCTCCCCGGCCATCTTCACATAGCCGCCGAGCGGGATGAGCGAGAGCCGGTAGTGCGTGTCGCCCCGACGGAACCCGAAGAGCACCGGCCCAAAGCCCAGGGAGAAGGCCTCCACGCGGACCTTGTTCCACTTTGCCACGAGGAAGTGGCCGAGCTCGTGGACGAAGATGAGAAGACCGATGCCGAGGACAACCACCAGCACGTGCAGAGTGGTATCGAGGAAGTCGGCAAACGCGGCCAGGACGGGGGGAACGGTCAGTTCAGGCATCGTGTGACCTCGGATCGGGCCCAGCGGTCGGCGGCGAGGATGTCTTCGAGAACCGGCGCCTCGCGGGGCGTGTGGACGGACAGCGCGTGCGTGACGAGGACGGTGATCTCGGGGAAGGGGATGCGCCCCTCGAGGAACGCCGCCACCGCGGCTTCGTTCGCGGCATTGAGGACCGCACCGGCCACTCCGCCCGCGCGCGCGGCGCGGTAACCCAGCTCCAGTGCAGGGTAGCGCGCGGGGTCCGCCGCTTCGAACGTCAGGTCGCGGAGCGTCGCGAGGTCGAGCCGCGCGTCTTCGAAGGGCAGGCGCTCCGGGTGCGAGAGCGCGTGGAGGATCGGCAGCCGCATGTCCGCGCGCCCGAGTTGGGCGATGATGGCGCCGTCACAGAACTCGACCATCGAGTGGACGATGGACTGCGGGTGGATCAGAACCCGGACGCGATCCGGCGGCACGTCGAAAAGGTGCACCGCCTCGATCACCTCCAGGGCCTTGTTCATCATGGTGGCGGAGTCGACCGTGATCTTCGGCCCCATGCGCCAGGTGGGGTGTCGCAACGCCTCGGCCGGCGTGACATCGGCGAAGGACGCGACGGGCCTCGTGCGGAACGGCCCCCCGGAGGCCGTGAGGATGATCGACCGGACCTCCCCCGGCCGGCCGGCGCGGAGAGCCTGGAACACGGCGGAGTGCTCGCTGTCCACCGGCACGACGATCGCTCCGCGGGCCCGGGCCTCGGCCATGAGGAGGGAGCCGGCGGCAGCGAGGGGTTCCTTGTTGGCGACCGCGAGGGTCTTGCCGGCGCGGATCGCGGCGAGCGCCGACGGCAGGCCCGCGACCCCCACGATCGCCAGGAGGACGACGTCGGTCCCGGGATCGGCGATCATCCGGTCCGTGGCATCGGCGAACGGGATCACCTCGCAGGAGGTCCCGGAGAGCAGGGCCCGAAGGCCGGGAAGACAGTCGTTCCGGGAGGTGGTGACCCTTCGGACATCGAAGGAGCGAGCCTGCGCGGCCAGCTCCTCGATCGACGAGTGCGCCGAGAGGCCGACCACGCGGAAGCGGTCGGGGAAGGAGCGGACCGCTTCGAGAGCGGTTTTCCCGACCGAGCCGGTGGATCCGAGGACGACGACGTTTCGCATGGAGAGGGTGGCCGGCTCGGAAGGGGTCTGAACCGGGACGGCGTATGATAGCCATCCCCGCGGAGTGGCGGATGGTTTTGGCCGGAGCCGGTCGTTTGATGACCGCCGGGGTTGCGCTCAATCGGGGGGGCGTGGCGTCCGATGGATAGATCGCGCGGGACCGTCAAAGGCCCGCGCCGGCACTTGCGGAGACGGTCATGGATCTGCTTCTCGACGTCCACCCGGACCTTTCGGCGAGCGTCGTGGTCCCCGCCGGACCTTTCCTGTTCGGCGAGGATCTCGAGCTGCGCTATCTCGCTCCGTTCGAAATCGACCGCTACCCGGTGACGATCTCCCGCTACGTGGAGTTCCTCCGGCGGACCGGTCACCCGGCTCCCGGCTCATGGCCCAGGGGGCGAACTCCCGTGGACCGCCTCGATCACCCGGTGACGGGTGTGAGCCATCACGACGCACTCGCCTTCGCGCGGTTCCTCGGCCGGGCGCTGCCCACGGAGGAACAGTGGGAAAAGGCCGCCCGCGGTACGGACGGCCGGCCGTGGCCGTGGGGATTCCGGTTCGACGTGCGCCTGCTCAACTCACGGGCCGCCCGGCGGCGGGGAACGACTCCCGTGGACTTCTATCCAGCGGGGGCTTCGCCCTACGGCGTGATGGACCTTTCGGGCAACGTCTGGGAGTGGACGTCGAGCTACTACGACTCCGAGTGTGATCTCATCCTCCTCAAGGGCGGCTGCCACGCGCTGACGCGAGAACATGCGCGCACGACGAGCCGACATTTCAACGAACCCGGACTGTCCAACGGTCTGACGGGTTTCCGCACCGTACTCGCGCTCTGAGTGCCGCCCGCGGCGCAGCCGGGAGATGCGTCTTATGGCTCGGGCCGGCATTCGCGGCGGTTATGCTGGCCCTCATGTACTGCAACTACACGATGTCGGGTGATTCGCGGGTGGGGTGGTGGGATGGCCGCACGATGCGGCGCATCGCCGGCGCCACCGACACGGACGAGCTGGTGCGGCGGGGGCTTCCCCTCCGGTGCCCGGAGGACTCGGTGGTGGAACGCGGTCCCGTCGAGTTCCTGCCCGCCGTGCTCCGACCGTCGAAGATCCTCTGCCTTCTGCGCTCCTACCGTGCGCATGCCGCGGAGCAGGGTCACGAACCTCCGCCAGCGCCGAACTTCTTCGCCAAGCTCCCGTCCGCCCTCCTGGGGCATGGGCGCGATGTGCTTCTGCCTCGGGAGCTGGAGGGCGAGGTGCATCACGAGGGAGAGCTTGCCGTGGTGATCGGTGGAAGGGGTCGCCGCGTGCGCTCCGAGGAAGCCATCGACCTGATCGCGGCTTTCACCGTGGCCGACGATGTGACCGCCCGTGGCCTCCAGAAGGGCGACGCGGCGCGCGGCTGGCCCTGGCTTCGTGCGAAGTCGCCGGATACGTTCCTCCCGCTCGGACCGGGGCTCGTGCCCCGATCGGCGGTGGGGGATCCCGGGGCACTCGATATCATCCTGCGCGTGAACGGCGCCGAACGACAGCGAGGCAACACGAGAGACCTGCTCTGGCCGATCGGCGACATCCTGTCAGGAATTTCCCGGTGGATCACGCTGGAAGCCGGTGACGTCGTCCTCACCGGTACCCCGGAGGGTGTCGGCCCGATTTGCCCGGGCGATCGGGTGGAGGTGGAGATCCCGGGTGTCGGTCTTCTCTCCCATGGAGTGCGGATGGAGAGGTGATCCGGACAGGGTCCCGTGTGCCGAGGGATCGGCTGGACCCGACCCGGCGTCGAGACGAGAGACAGCCTCGTCGAGCAGACGCCGGGCGCCCCTGCCGCGGTCGCCGGAGGAAGTCACGAGGAGCGGGCCGGAATGCATCTCCCCGGGGGGCCGGCAGCCGGTGGGAGCCGCTTCGGACGGGCCTTCGGGGCCGAACGGGCCCATGGCCCGGGGCGCGGGATCGGGGGGACTCCGGGCGGGGGCCATCAGGGGGAAATACTTGTAAAGCGGGTGGCGCGGGGGCACACTGAACAAGAGGATTCCGATCGGTCTTTCGACGACGTGGGGGCAGGGAGTGCCCCTGGAAGGCTTAATTCCGGATTTTCCGGTCCATTGAGGACGCACTTTGGAGGGAGGAACGAACATGGATTTTTCGAGGACGGCGCGTGGCCTGACGATGCTCGTCACGCTCGTGGCCGTGTCCCTGACCGTGGGGGCCTGCTGCCCGCGTGCTCCGCAGTACGGTGAGCCGTGGTCGGTCGAGGTCACGCCGGTCGAGGACACGAACCCGACGAAGACGCAGCACACATTCATCGCAACAGTGTTCGACCAGGGCGGTAACCCGATCCCGAATGTCCAGGTCCACTGGATTCTGGCCCGGACGGGCGATGCCGTCGGTGATGTCGTCACGTACGACGATCAGGATCTCGCGGGTGTGTGGTACGACCTCACGACGAAGACGGACAACCAGTACGCCGTCTCGTACACCAACGAGCAGACGGCAGTCCTCCATCGCGGCATGCGCTGGGTGGCGGACGAGACCGCCTGGACCGACTTCGAGGTCGGCCCCGGTCAGACCTGGTGCACCATCACCTCCCCGGTGGAGGGGACGTCGCACATGATCGTCTTCGTTCCGGCGATCAAGGACGCCCTTTGCCACAAGGTGTTCGCGGTGAAGCACTGGCAGCGCGTCCCGCACCTGGTGGCCATGAAGGAATGCCCCGCCCAGGCCCTGGTCGGAAGCCAGTTCCAGTATCGCCTCACGATCATGAACGACGGCGAAGGCGCCACTCCCGGTCCGGTCGAGGTCATGGAGATGCTGCCCGAGGGGATCACGATCGTCGACGGCACGGCCTTCCCCCAGAACCTCGGCGTCATGAACCCCGGCGACAGCAAGACGATCACCTTCATGGTCCGCGCGGACACGCCCGGCACCAAGGTGAACCGCATCCAGGCCAATGCCGGCGAGTTCGTGGCCCGCGCCGACTGCACGACCAACGTGGTCGGCTACGGCATCGACCTCACGAAGGAGTGCGGTGGACGCTACGTTCTCGGCAGCGATGTGCCGTTCACCATCCGGGTGACGAACACCGAGTCTTCGACCCTGACGAACGTGGTCGTGAACGATCCCTTGCCCGCCGGAGTCGAGTACGTGTCGGCCGATGCCTCCAAGGGCATGGCCCGCGTCGGGGCCGACGGCCGCAGCCTCGTTTGGGACGGTTTCGAACTGGCCGGCCGCGACTCCGCGACGCTGACGATCAACACGCGCGCCACGGGAATCGGCATCCAGCAGAACACGGCCACGGTGACGGCCAGCGTCGCCGGCGCCGACATGCAGGTGACGGACAGTGACAACTGCGAGCTCGAGATCATCGGCCTGCCGTCGCTCAACATCGACAAGGTTTGCGAGCCGACGCAGTGCGGCATCGGCGACCCGGTGACCTTCCGCATCACGGTGTGGAACTCCGGTGGCGCGGACGCGATGAACGTCAGCGTCAACGACGTCATGCCCGCCGGCATCCAGGCCATGGGCGAAACCTCGTGGATCATCGATCGGCTCCCGCCGAGCGGCCCCGAGGGCGGACGGACCTTCACGATCAACGCCACAGCGATGACCGGGGGCCGTTTCACCAACGTGGCCACGGCCAACGCCGAAGGCGCGACGGAAGTCCGCGATGCCTGTGACGTGGAAGTGCTCGGGCCGACGCTGACGATCCGCAAGGACTGCAAGGCGACGAACCCGCCGGTGGCCGAGGACATCACGGTCCTCAACCGCATGGACAGCGCGACCCACACGATCGTCGTGACAAACGGCAACGTGCGGGCGCAGGACGTGGTGGTGGTGGATCGCCTCCCGCTGAACAGCGCGGGTCGCGAGCGCCTGAAGTACGAATCGTCGAACCCCGCCGGCACCTATGATGCCGTTGCGCACACGGTGACCTGGAACCTCGGGACGATGGAAGCGAACCAGACGGCGACGATCGAAGTCGTCTTCCAGGGCGTCGACATCGGCCCGGCGGTCAACACCGCCTCCGTCACGGCGCGCGGCTTCGGCGGCGCGCAGGACGACTGCCGGCTCTTCGTGCTCGGCTCGCCGGCCTTCCAGAACTCGGTGTACGACGCCCTCAACGGCGATCCGGACGCCGACAACTTCAGGGTGAACACGCCTTTCGACTACATCATTCTGGTGCAGAACGAAGGCGAAGCCGACCTCCAGGTGACCATGCACTTCACCCTGTCGGGCGATCTCGCCCTCGAGTCGCGGCCGATCGGCTTCATCCCCGATGCGCGCTCGACGGCCGACCCGACCGGCGCCGACGTCCTGGCGGTGACGGACGCGGGCGGTGGTAAGTACGACCTCGCTCCGTTCAACATGGCTCCGAAGACGAAGCGCTGGCTCAGGATCCCGGTCCGCGGCATCAACGTCACCAGCACCGACGCGGCCACGATCAACATCGACATGGACTGGCAGCTCTGGTTCGAGGGTCGGCTCTTCCCGCGCAAGGGTCGGGTCTCCTTCGGCGAGACGTCCGTGATCGATCCGCAGTAGGCTCTTTCCTCCAGACGGAACGGGAAGGCGCGCTCCGGCGCGCCTTCCTTTTTTTTGCGGGGTTCGCGCGAGGCGGAGGGGGCGATGCGGAGCCGGCTCCCCTCCGCACAGGGTGCGCTTTGCGCTACATATGGGGTTGCTACCACGATTATCCGCTGCATGTGGATGGTTGTGCTTGACGGCGCGGCTGGCGTGGGCTACAATTCCCAAGACCCTGTGGCAGCGAGGAGAATCCATGAAGACGCGACATGTCCTGTTCCTGACGGTAGTGGTTCTGGCGATGGCGACCGGCGGGTGCTGCGGAACCGGCCGGGACGTGGCCGGAGACCCGATCGAGCCGGCTCCGGCGGTGGAGACCGCGGGCTGGGAGAGCCATCCGGCCGCCCTCGCGTCGGTGGCGGGCGCGGCCGCTCCCATGGCCACGACTACGGAGGTCGAGTCTCTCCGGGCGCTGAACCGTAAGCTGATGGACCAGGTCTCGAAGCTGATGGTCGAGGTCCAGTCCATGAAGCAGCCGGCCACGCCTGTCGTGGTCGCCGAGGCGGCGGCGCCGGTTCCGGCAGCCCCCGGAAGCCTGCAGGTCGGGGCGGTCCGCTCTGCCGTTTCGAAGAGCGGCGCCGGCGAGATGACGGTTTCGCTCAGCCCGGAGGGCGAGGTCCGGATGACGGTTCCCGGTTCCCTCTGCTTCGCCTCGGGGCGCGCCGACCTGCAACCGGCGGCGCAGGAGAAGCTGAAGAAGGTGTTCGCCGCACTGCGAGGTGACTTCCCGAACCTGCGCGTCCGCGTCGAGGGTCATACCGACTCCGATCCGATCCGCAAGTCCAAATGGGAGAGCAACGAGGCGCTCTCGACCGCCCGGGCCAATTCTGTCGCGAGCTTCCTGGTTGCCGCCGCGGGCATGGCCTCCGGGCAGGTGGTGGCGAAAGGCTTCGGCTCGGATCGCCCGGTAGCCGCGAACGACACGCCGGCGGGCAAGGCCGAGAACCGGCGAGTGGAGATCTACCTGCTTCCGGAGTGACCATCCTGCCGAAGGTTGAGCCGCAGTGGGCGGCAAGTCGGCCCCGACCGGCGTGGGGACGAGATCGCGGCCCGCAGCGGGGCGCAGGAAGGCTCATGCCGACGGGCTGTCAGTGACCGGGTGGCGCGAGGGAGAGGGGGAGAGGGAGACCGGCGGCAGCAAAGCGGTCCCGGTACCAGGTCCGTTGCGCCTCGGGAAGGAGCATGTTCCACTGGGCGGGCGCCGGTGGCGGCAACGTGCTCTGTCCGGTGAAGGGGTCAACGGTCCACAGCCGCGGAGGCGGGGCGGGCGGGGTGTCCGGTGCGAGGGTGACGGGGCTCTCGAATACGAGCAGGTCGTGGTTGACCAGGTACGACCTGCTGCCGGTGCGGCCAGGGCCCTCGGGCCAGGCGAAAGCCAGAAAGGTCTGGGCGGCGAGGCCCGGTCGGACGTCCGCGGCCCGGGCGACCTCCACGGGAGAACCGTCAGCGGCCGGTAGTAGCACCACATAGAGAAAGCCCCCGCCGCGCAGGGTCCCCGGCCGGGCCGTCTCCTCGAGCGAGACGGCGAGGAGCGGGCCGCCGCCGGGGCCGGCGCGGCGGAGATCGGGCAGGAAGCCGAACTCCCCGGTACCGTCCCCGTCCCGGTCGATGAGGCGCAGCGAGCGCGCGACCACCTGGGCCATTGCGACCTCGCCGAGTGTCCGCACCGCCCGGGCATCCGCGGCGGCGAGGCGCGCGGCGGTGCGGTCGGGGAGCGCAAGGGCCCCGGCGACGAGGAGGAGAAGAAGGACTCCGGCGGCGGGGAGGATCGTGGTTCTTTCCATGAACGGTGGCATTCTATCGGCGGAGCCGTGCGCCGGGAAACCCCTGCGGAGTGCGTTTCGGGAGGCGCAAGGCGGCCCCTCCAGCCCAGGCCCGCCGGGTTCCGGCGAACCGTTCGCCGGCTGAGCCGTTGGAGTGACATATGGAAAGACCCGCGGCGAGAGTCCGTGAGCCGCCCTTCTTCCTGCGCCTGCCCACCACCACGGTGGAGGGCCGGTTCTTCTTGATCGGGCTCCTGGGCCTCGGGATCGCGGCCAGCCTGTCGGACCGCAACTGGGCGCTCGTGGTGATCGCCGGACTCCTTGCCGTGGTGATCGCCTCCGTTCTCTTCGCCGGGCTGAACCTCGGAAGGCTTTCGGTCGTCCGGCGCCTGCCGGATCGAGCGATGGCCGGGGAAGCCTTCGGGGTCAACCTCGCCGTGACGAACGGGCGGCGTCTCTTCCCGGCGCGAGGCATCATCGTGAAGGACGCTCTCCAGACCGGTCGCGCGGGAGCCCCCTCCATTTGCTTCGCTCCGGTGATCCCCCCGGGGAGTCGCGCGGGCTTCACGTACCAGGCCCGGATCCGGCGCAGGGGAGAATACGTCATCGGAGTCACGCTGCTCTCCACCCGGTTCCCCTTCGGTCTCCTCGTGAAGAACCGGATCGCCCGGGGGGAGTCGCGGATCGTCGTCCACCCCCGGACGTTCGAGGTCGACGAGCGCGACGTGGCCGAGGCCCGGACAGCACGTCGCGGGGCGGACTCACGGTCCCCGCGCCGCGGTGGCCAGGATACCCTGGCCGGTCTGCGAGACTACCGCACGGGCGACGACCCCCGCCGGATCGCCTGGCGGGCCACGGCGCACCACGGTCGGCCGATGCTGAAGCTGTTCGAGGAGGACCGCCCCCGCCGGCTGGTGCTGCTTTTCGCCGCGTGCGGGGTCGGAGGCGGGTCATTCGAGCGGGCGGTCTCCCTTTCGGCATCGCTGGTGGAGCACTTCGCCGGGCGGCGTCGGGCCTTCCTCTTCTGCGCCCCGGGCTTCTCTCGCGAGGTGTCGGAGGGGACCGGTTCGGGAGCCGTGCTCGACCATCTGGCCACCGTGGAACCATGCACCGCGGGAGAGCTCCCGGCCCTGGTCACGGAGGTGGGCGTGGAGCGGCTGCGCGGGGCAGAGGTGCTGGCCGTGGTGCCCGGGCGGGTGCCGGGAGAGGTGCCGGTGCACGGTGTGAAGGTGCGGGTGTTGAGTCCACGTCCGGCGAGCCGATCGACGGCTCCGGCGAGGTCGCCGGAATGAGCCGTGATCGAGCCCCCCTGCCGAGTCACCTGTTCGCGGTGGCGGCCTGTGCCTCCGCCGGGGTCAGCGGCGCGGCGGGCCCCCTGATGTACCTGGGAGCGGCCGCGCTCGGGGCCTGGGCGCTCCTCGAGGGCTTCGTCCCCGCGCGGGTGCCCCGGCCCCTGGCCCGGGCGGTGGACCTGCTGGCCGCGAGCACCGTCGTCCTGGTGCTCATCGCCCGACCCGGCGGGCTGCCGGAGGCCCTCCGACTCTCGGCCCAGGCGCTGCTCGTGGCGCAGTTGTCCCGCGTGCTGCGCCGGAAGCACCGGGGAGACGTGATGGCGATGCACGGGATCGCCATCCTGCACCTGGCGGTCGGGGCGTTCCTGACCCGCGCCGATTCGTGGCTCGCGTGGTTCTGTGGCTGCCTCGTCTTCGGAACCGTGGCGTCGGTCC
>JALOQY010000448.1 GCA_025459285.1 Planctomycetota bacterium
CGGCAGCCAGATCCACCACGGACTGGGGACGGCTGCGGCGGGTGGATCGTGGAACACCTTCGCGCGGGACCTCCAAGCGGACCTCGCGGAAGCCCAACCCGCCATGACGATCCTCGCCGTTCAGGCATTCATCATCTTCGGCAGCGGGTACGTGGACGACATCCGGCTGTTCAGCCCGGGGTTCACGGTTTCGGGAGTCGTTGGAGGCGAGGCCGCCGAAGGAGTCGTCCTGACCTTGTCCGGCGATGCCTCGGAGACAACGGCCTCCGACGGCGCAGGGTACTTCGAATTCCTCAACCTACCCGACGGCACCTACACGATCGTTCCGAGCCTGTCCGGCTTCACCTTCACGCCGTCATCGGAGACTGTGACCGTGAGCGGCGCCGATCCTGCGCCCGTGGACTTCCTCGCGCGCAGGACGACCGGGCCGTCCACGGTGTACGAGGATGCGGAGGACGGGACGACCGCCGGGTGGGACATCTTCGATGCCAATCCGACGGGCGCCACGATCTCCAACGTCTATGATTCCGGGAAGGCGAGCCGGTTCATCCGCCTGGTGTCGTGTCCCTCGCTCGGTGATTTCCGCATCTCTTCGCACTCGATGACGGTTTGAGAATCGCCGCCCGGCGGTTGGGGGGTTGCCGCGGTGGGGAGGCGTGCGCAGCACGCCGAGGGCGACCCCGGCGGGGGCTCAAGAGGTGTCGCCCTTGATGAATACCGGGCGCGAAGCGCCGCCTCTTTCCCTGTGCTTGATCAGGCAGTAAAAAAAGTGACGGCTTCGACTGTCTGGAAAACCCTCGAAGCCGTCTTGCACGTTGACCTACGTGCTGCCCATCGACCATACCGAGTTAGCGCGAGCCGTCAATCAGGAAGATGGCGGCCGGGTGCAGTTTCTCCTTGCTGAGGTTCCATGCGAAGTTTGCGGGGAGAAGACCCTCCACCTCACGAAATCCGCCGTCGAGAGGACCGCGATCTTCGGCGGATCGTCGGATTTGAAGATGCTCGTCCCCCTCGCCCGGTGCCTCACCTGTGGATCACGCCGCCGGGTTCTCTCCTCCGATCTCCTCCCCGGGAAGCCGTTCTCCATCCCGGTCATCCAGGAATATGCCGAAGGGTACTTCCGGCATCCTGGGTACCGTTCCGCCGTCGCCCGGACGGATGTCGGCCCCTGGAAGCCGCACTTCACCACCCTCCATGGATGGCTCGGCGGTCTCGGAGAGCGCGTCCTCGACCAAGTGTCCCTCGGCCGCGACCGCCCGACACCCGGTGGCGACCCACCGCTCGCGCCGTTCACCGCGATCGTCGAGGAGACCCATCGGAGGGTGGCCGGATCCCCAGCCCGGGCCTTCTCGGCCGGCGTCCGGGTGCCGCCAGGCCGGTACCGGAGCGAGCGGCGGCGGGAGCATCTGGAAGGCGTCCTCCGTCTGCTCTCGATGGCCGCGGTCATTCCATCGATCGCCACCGTCGATAGCTCGAGCTCCCTTCTCGGATTGGAGCGCGTCGGACTTGTCGGGTTCCGGATGCCGATGCTCCTCTTCCGGTCCCGGATCCGCGACACGCCGATCCAACACCATGGTCCTTCTCCCTCCGCGTATAAAGGTCCGTCCGGAAACCGAAACGGAGGCTCCCCTCGTCATGGACCCAAGGAAAGTCGCCCACTGGAGGTACGAGCAGATCGAGGACCTCCTCGACGACGCGCTCACGGGCCACGAGCGGCGCGTCCTCCTCCGCCGACTCGCCCGTACTCCCCTGCGTTGGCCCTCCGGCGGCGAGCGCCGGATCTCCGAGGCGACCCTCTACCGATGGCTCCGGGCGTACCGCGCCCGCGGGCTCCAGGGGCTCCTGCCGTCTCCACGGAGGGACCGCGGTCGACGCCGGCGCATGAAGAAGGACGCCGTCGAAAAAGCTATCCACCTCCTCCGGGAGGAGCCGCGCCGTTCCCTGACCGTGCTCCTCGCACACCTGAAAAGCTTCGGCGCCATCCCTCGCTCCACGCTCCACCGTCACCTGAAGGCCCACCGGGCCTACGCGCGGCTTCGCCGCCTCGCCCGGGGCGACCCCGACCGGCGGCTGAAGCGCCGCTTCCAGGCGCGGAGACCGCACCAGATTTGGCAGTGTGACGCGAAGGGGCCCTTCCCCGTCAAGCTCGCAGGTGGCCGCACCATCTCCGTCCACGTCCTCACCATCATCGACGACTTCTCCCGCGCCGCCCTCGCCTGGCGGGTGACGCCCAGTGCGGATCTTTCCGCCGCCATCGACGTCTTCCGCTCCGCCGCTCGACGCTGGGGACTCCCGGAGAAGTTCTACGCCGACCGCGCGTCGGTCTTCGACGCCCACGCCTTCCGCTTGGCACTCGCCGAACTGGGCGTCCACCGCATCCGATCGAAGGCGCGCAATGCTTCGGCCCGCGGGAAGATCGAGGCATACCATCGCATCATCGAATCCTGGTTCGTCCGGGAGCTGCGTCACCAGGTCGTCCAGTCGATCGAGCACCTCCAGGACCTCCTCACCGGCGTCATCGAAGGCATGTACCTCGATCACCGCCACCGCGGCATCCAGATGCCGCCTCGGGAGGCCCTCGCCGGCCGCGTCTCCGAGCGTCAGGTCTCCGCCGACCGCCTCCTCGAGGCATTCCTCGTCCGGGTCCGCAAGAAGAGCCACCTGAAGACCGGCGAGGTGGAACTGGGAAAGCAGCTCTTCAAGGTGCCGGCTGAGTTCGCCGGCCAACCTTCGGACTTCGCCTTCGACACCGTCGATCCCGGCATCGCCTTCCTCGAGCGGCCGGGCCGCGCCCCCCTGCGCCTCCAGCTTGCCGTCCACATCGTCGAGGAGCCGAAATCGACGTCACCGCCCCGAGGCGACGGCCGCCTCCAGGCGCTCTACGATGAAGTGCGAGGAGGCCTCCGCCCGCAAGCGGAGGCCGGCTTCGGACTTCCCGAGATCTTCTCTCTCTTCGCGGCGCGCCTCGGTCGCCGGGTGCCCCTCGACGAGGCTGAAGCCCGGTTGCTGCAGGACTTCTACCGCACCCACGGCCCGCTGGCCCGGGCGGCGACGGAAGAGGCGCTCTCGAAGATCTTCGCGCGCCTCGGATCCGACCGGCCCCTGGCGACCTACCTCGCCGCCCTCGCGGCGAACATCCTCCCGCCGCCGGATGAAAGGAAATCCCGATGACCGCCCCCAAACCGGCTCCTTCACCACCTCCGAGGAACGGGTCCTTCTACTCGGACTTCGACGACGCCAAGACGAAACTCCTCGCCGCTATCCA
>JALOQY010000449.1 GCA_025459285.1 Planctomycetota bacterium
CATCAATGTCCGGCCGGCGCGTCGGGCTGCTCCGGCTGCGGGGCCGCCGCGGCCTTCGCCGCCTTCGCCGCCCTCCGGCCCGCTCCGAGTCCGACGATGAATGCGAAGTTGCCCGGGATGATGAACACCCCGAGGATCGTCGCGACGAGCATCCCGAAGAACACCGCCGTACCCATCACGTTCTGGGCCCCGGCGCCCGCGCCGCTCGCCAGCATCAGCGGCACGACGCCGAGGATGAAGGCGAACGCCGTCATGAGGATCGGGCGGAAGCGCAGACGGGCGGACTCCAGCGCGGACTCCTCGACCGGCATGCCGCCGTCGTTCTTCGCCTTGGCGAACTCGACGATGAGGATCGCGTTCTTCGCGGCGAGGCCGATCAGCATGATGAGCCCGATCTGGACGTAGACGTTGTTGTCGAAGCCCATGAGCCAGACGCCGGCGAAAGCGCCCAGGGCCACGAGCGGGGACCCGAGGAGCACCGCCCACGGCAACCGCCAGCTCTCGTACATGGCGGCCAGGAGCAGGAAGACGAAGACGATGGCCATCACGAGGGTGGGACCCGCCGGCGGCGCGATCTTCTGCTGGTAGGAGAGAGAGCTGTAGGCGTAGCCCATCTCCTTCGGCATCGTCTCGGCGAAGACCGCCTCGAGCGCCGCCATCGCCTGCCCGGACGTGAACCCGGGCCGCGGTGCGCCGCTGATCTCCACGGAGCGGAGGAGGTTGAAGCGGGTCGTGATCTCCGTGCCCGCGATCTCCCGGACCGAGACCATCGTGGAGAGCGGGATCATCGACTCGGTCGACTTCGAGCGGACGTAGATCCGTCCGATGTCCTCGGGCACCAGACGGTCCTCGGCTTCGGCCTGTACGTAGACCCGGTAGAGGCGGCCGAACCGGTTGAAGTCGTTGACGAAGGTCCCGCCGAGGGCCGCCGACATCGCCTGGAAGACCTCGTTGATCGGCACGCCCATGGTCCTCGCCTTCTCCCGGTCGAGATCCACCTTGAGCTGCGGGCTGTTCGGGTCGAAGGACGTGAACAGGTTCGCGAGTTCCGGCCGCTCCCGGCCGGCGGCCAGGAACTTGCGGGTCTGCTGGCCGAGCTCCTCCACCGTCATCGTCCCGCTGCGGTCCTGCAGCAGGAAGTTGAACCCGGACGAGGCGCCGAACCCCGCGAGAGTCGGGATGTTGAAGGGGAAGACCACCGCCTCGTCGATGCCGCGGAACTGCCGCGAGAGGGTGGCCATGATCCCGTTCACCTTGAGCTCTTCCGTCTGCCGCTCCTCCCAGGGATGCAGGCGCAGGAACAGCGATCCGTAGTTGGGCTGGAACGTGTTCGTGACCATCCCGTAACCGCCGATGGTCTGGTAGGAGTCGACTCCCTCGGTCTTCGCGAGGATCTCCTCGACCTTCCGCAGGACCGTGCTGGTGCGCTCGAGGGATGCCCCCGCGGGGAGCTGCACGTTGATGCCCATGATGCCCTGGTCCTCGTCGGGGATGAACCCCGCGGCCAGCTGGCCGCCGACGGCCCAGGCGCCCGCGATCACTCCGCCGATGATGACGATCGTCAGGATGGAGCGCCGGACGAGAAGGCGCGAGATCCCGACGTAGCCCTTCGTCGTGGCGTCGAAGAGCCGGTTGAAGCCCTTGAAGAAGAGCCCCAGGGGGCCGCGCATGGGCTTGTGAGGCCGGAGGAAGATCGCGGAGAGGGCGGGGGTGAGCGACAGGGCATTGAATGCCGAGATCAGCACGGAGATGGCGATCGTCAGGGCGAACTGCTGGTACATCCGGCCGGTGAGCCCGCCGATGAAGGCGACGGGTACGAACACCGCGCTGAGGATGAGCGCGATGCCGACGACCGGTCCCGAAACCTCCTTCATGGCCTGGATGGTCGCATCCCGGGGACTCTTCCCGTGTTCGATGTGGTGCGCGACCGCCTCCACGACGACGATGGCGTCGTCCACCACGATGCCGATGGCGAGGACCAGGCCGAACATCGAGAGGGTGTTCAGCGAGAAGCCGAGCACCGGGAAGAAGATGAACGTCCCGATCAGGGAGACGGGGACGGTGATGAGAGGGATGATCGTCGCCCGGAGGTTCTGCAGGAAGATGAAGACGACGAGCGTCACGAGGATGAGCGCCTCGATGAAGGTCTTCAGGATCTCGTGGATCGAGGCCTCCACCGCCGGCGTCGTGTCGTAGACGACCTTGTAGTCCATGTCGGGCGGGAAGAGCGCCTTGGCCCGTTCCATGGTCCCGTACATCTCCTCCGCGGCCTTCAGCTGGTTGGCCCCCGGCAGGAGGTAGACCGCCATCGCGCCGGAGGGTTTGCCGTCGAGACGTCCGAACGACGTGTAGTTCTGCGCACCGAGTTCGGCTCGCCCGATGTCCCGGATGCGGACGACGGCCCCGTCGGGGCTCTGCCGGACGATGATGTTCTCGAACTCCTCGGCGGTGACGAGGCGACCCGGCGCGTTCACCGTCCAGGTGAACTCCTGCTCCGGAGGCGTGGGCGTGCCGCCGATGCTCCCGGCCGGCGCCTGGAGGTTCTGCTCCTTGATGGCGGAGATGACGTCCGACGGGGTCAGGCCGAGCTTGGCCATGATGTCGGGCCGGATCCAGATGCGCATCCCGTAGTCGATGCCGCCGAAGAGGTCGACCTGCGCCACGCCCGGGATCCGGAGGAGCTGATCGCGGATGTTGATCCCGCAGTAGTTGATCAGGTAGTTGGCGTCATAGGAGTCCTTCGGCGAGTAGAGCGAGATCACCATGAGGATGCTCGGGCTCTGCTTCTTGACCGTGACGCCCTGCTGGTTGACTTCCTGCGGCAGTCTCGCCTGCGCCGCGGAGACGCGGTTCTGGGCGAGGACGTTGGCCATGTCCTGGTCCGTGCCGACCTCGAAGTTCACGTCGAGCAGCATCCGGCCGTCGCCGGTGTTCGACGACTTCATGTAGATCATCCGGTCGACGCCGTTGACCTCCTGCTCGATCGGCGTCGCCACCGACTGCTCTACCGCTTCGGCCGAGGCTCCGGGGTAGTTCGCGGTCACCCGGATGTTCGGTGGCGCGAGGAACGGGTACTGCTCGATCGGCAGGCGGGTCAGCGTGGCGACCCCGAGCAGGACGATCAGGATCGAGATCACGATGGCGACGATGGGCCGCCTGATGAAGAAACTGGCCATGGGTCAGGCCCCTCCTGTCTTGTTCCGGACGCCTGCGCGGCCCGTGTTCCGCGGCGCGTGCCGCGGGTGAGACGTGATGCTGG
>JALOQY010000450.1 GCA_025459285.1 Planctomycetota bacterium
CGCGCTTCCTCCACGCGGGACTCGAGGTCCCGGCGGAAGCTCCCGATCTCCAGCATCATCCCGTTGAAGGCCTCGATCAGCGTGTCCACTTCATCCGCCCGGCCGGCCAGCGGCACCGGGCGCGAGTAGTCGCCCCGCGCCACCCGCTGCGCCGCCCGTTCGAGACGTTCGATGGGCCGGATGACGGACCGGGACAGCACGACGTAGATGACCACGATGATCATCACGATGCCCACCAGGAGCACGACGTAGACTTTCTGGAGCGGCTCGTGCGGACTGAACTCGGGGATGTCGAGGCTCACATAGGTCCCGCCGGGGGCCAGGCCGGGCTTCTCGGAGCGCTCGGGGATGGCCACCTCGTTCGCGTCCACCACGGGCCGCCCCTCGAGGATCGCCTGCCGGACCAGCGCGCGCGCACGCTGCTCGTCCATCTGGCGGCCGCCCTTCTTGAACCGCATCTCGCCCTGGGCCTCCTCGCCCCGGATCTGCACCAGGTCGCGGATGAACTCGTGCTGGACGAAGGGGCTCTGGTCGTGGAACAGGTCTCCCTGGTGGTGGATCAGCCCGTTCATCGTCCGCTGGCGCAGGGCCTGGTCGAACTGCTCGAAGGTCCGCCTCGTGCCGATCAGTTCGAGGAGGATGACCCCGAGCGCGAGTGCGAGGGCCAGCACGGTGATGCCGATCACGGCCGCCAGGATCTTGTAGCGAAGGGACATGCCTCCCTCCAGGTCCGCCTGTCACGCGCCACGCCCGGGCCCGCAAAGCGGCGAGGCCGGCCTTCGCGGCCGGCCTCGCGCCCTTCCTGAGACCCGGAACCGCCCGCCGCTAGCCGGTTCCGATCGACTCGACGATCTTGAGAAGCGGCAGGAAGAGGCTGATCACGATCAGCCCCACCGCCACGCCCATGAACACGATGAGCGCCGGTTCCAGCACGCTCACGAGGGAGGCCACGGCGAGGTCGACCTCCTCGTCGTAGGTGTCGGCCACCTTGAGGAGCATCTTGTCGAGTTCACCGGTCTCCTCGCAGACGTCGATCATGTTGACCACGATGTCGTCGAAGATGCCGCTCTCGCCCAGGGGCTCGGCGATGTTCTCGCCCTCCCGGATCGCGTCGTGCACGCGCGTGACCGCGTCGCGCAGAACCACGTTCCCGATCGAGTCGCGGACGATGTTCAGGGCCTCGAGGATCGGCACGCCGGACTGGATGAGGGTCCCGAAGGTCCGCGCGAACCGCGCGACGATGGTCTTCCTCGTCAGCGTACCGATGAGCGGCAGCACCAGCTTCGTCCGGTCGAAGAACCGCTTCCCGCCGGCGGTCAGCTTGACCAGCTTCAGGACGACGACCATCAGCAGGATGAAGATGATGATGTAGGCGAGCCCGCAGAACGGGAAGAGGCCGCCCTTGCCGACGAGGAAGGTCGAGACCTTCTGCATCGTCTGCGTGAGCGCGGGCAACTCGCCGGCCGAGATATCCTTGAACACCTGCTCGAAACGGGGCACGACGAACACCATGATGCCGAGGAGGATCATGGTCGCGACGCACAGCACCACGATCGGGTAGATCGAGGCCGAGATGACCCGCTTGCGCAGGCGCTGCGCCTTCTCTTTGAACTCCGAGAGACGCGCGAGGATCGTGTCGAGCACACCGCCCGCCTCGCCCGCCCGCACCATGTTCACGTAGAGATCGTCGAAGACCCCGGGGTGCTTCGCGAGGGCGTCGGACAGGGCCGAACCGCTCTCCACGTCCTCCGTCACGGAGCCCACCACCCACTTGAAGAACCCGGGCTTCATCTGCCCTTCGAGGATCTTCATGCACCGCACGATGGGCAGGCCCGCGTCCTGGAGGATCGCGAGCTGCGACGTGAACATCGTGAGCGCCTTGTCGCTCACCCGCTTCCCACCGAGAAGCCCGCGTCTGCCCCGCGGCTTCTGGGTGATCTCCGCCAGCGCGGCCTCTTTGCGGGCCTGCGCCGATGTCTTCGGAGGCATTCGTCCTCCCTCCCGGCCCGGCCGTTACCGGGCCTACATGGTCGCGATCGTCTCCCTGACGATCTCCTCGATCGTCGTGATTCCGTCGTATATCGCCAGGAGCCCGCTTTCGCGCAGCGTGCGCATGCCCTCTTCCAGCGCCGCCTCGCGGATGCGGGACGTGGGAACGTTGTCCATGATCAGCTCCCGGATGCGCTCCGAGACCCGCATGATCTCGTAGACGCCCGTCCGGCCGCGGTAACCCGTGAAGTGGCACTCCGCGCAGCCCTTGCCGTAGGCGAACTTCTTGCCCACCACGTCGTCGGGGCCGAGCTCGAGCTCCATCACGGCTTCCTCGCTCGGCTCGTAGTAGACCCGGCACCGGTCGCAGATCTTGCGCACCAGTCGCTGCGCCACCACCGCCTCGAGGCTCGCCGCGACGAGGAACGGCTCCACTCCCATGTCGACGAGCCGCGTGACGGCGAGCGGCGCGTCGTTCGTGTGCACGGTGGAGAAGACCACGTGGCCGGTCAGCGACGACTGGATCGCCATCTCCGCCGTTTCCCGGTCGCGGATCTCCCCGATGAGGATCATGTCCGGGTCCTGCCGCAGGATCGAGCGGAGGCAGGACGCGAACGTGACCCCGATCTCCTCGTTCACCTGGACCTGCATGATCCCTTCGAGGTCGTACTCCACCGGGTCCTCGGTCGTGATGATCTTGCGCGATATGTCGTTGGCCTCGCGCAGCGCGCTGTAAAGCGTCGTGGTCTTCCCGCACCCCGTCGGGCCGGTCACGAGGATGATCCCGTGGGGCAGGTCCGTGAGCCGGCGGATGAGGCGGATCTCATCCTCGCGCAGTCCGAGTTGACCGAGATCGAGGGAGACCACGCTCCGGTCGAGGATACGCATCACGCAGGACTCGCCGAACATCGTCGGCAGCGTGGAGACGCGGAGGTCCACCGGCCGGCCGCCGATGGAGAGCTCGATGCGGCCGTCCTGCGGCATCCGGGTCTCGGAGATGTCGAGCCCGGACATGACCTTCACGCGGGAGATCAGCGCCGGCGCCAGGTGCACGGGCGGGGGCTCGAGTTCGTAGAGGATGCCGTCCACCCGGTACCGGATCTTGAAGTCCTGCTCGAACGGCTCGAGGTGGATGTCCGCCGCCTTGTCCTGGATGGCCTGGGAGAGGACGTGGTTCAGGAGGCGGATGACCGGCGCCGAGTTCGCCATGGACGCCGCGTCCGACAGGTCCACCGTGCCGGAGCGCCCGCCCGTGGGTTCGGCGGCC
>JALOQY010000451.1 GCA_025459285.1 Planctomycetota bacterium
CGGAGGTCTCCTCTTCCAGGACGAACACCTGGAAGTTCGGGTTGTCGATGGCCGCGCCGAGATCCGTGCCCGACCACTGGAACGAGATCCTGAAGAACCCGCCGGAGTCCGTGTCCGTGTGCACGTTCACCAGGGGTCGCGGGAGATCCGTGGTGACCCCGCGCGCGACGCTGCGCAGGCGGTCCATCGTGCCGTCGGCGTTGCTGGGGTAAAGCGCCAGTGGCCGGTCACCGGCGCGCACCCAGTCGAGGCCCACGAGTGCATTCTCGATCGGTCTTCCCCCGCGGCACACGCGCCCGGCGATAAGTCCCCCGTTCATGGGATGCCCTCCCTTCGCTCCGGCACCGGAAACGGCAAGCCCTGACGACCCCGTCCGCCGGTTGCCTCGGCGGTGCCGGCTGGTGGTGCGAGGCGACCCGCGGTTGATCTCCGGAGTCGGTGACGCGGACTCCGGTCACATGAGCATACAACTTTCACCCGGCGTGCGCATCCAGTCGGGTCGATTGCCGAAGTCTGCTGCGCTTCGGAAACGGACCACCCCTCTTCCGTTTCGAAGCGATCAGCCGATGAACGGACCGAGGAGCCAGAGCAGAGCGCCCGCGCCCGCCGCCGCGGCCAGAAGCGGCCGGGAGTGGCGGACCGCGACGCGGCTCAGCTCACGCCCGATCAGCAGACCGAGCGGGACGACGAGGAGCGCGAGGAGCGCGGCGCGGCCGCCGGAGTAGAACGTATGCTCGGCGACTCGCCCGAATCCGCCCTGCGGCCAGGAACGGAACCGGAAGACGTAGACCATGGCGAACGCGAAAGAGGCCGCGCTGAGCAGGGCGCTCGCGGCCCCGGCCAGCGCATCCCGCAGCAGCATCCTCCCCTCTCCGCGCAGCAGCAGCGTCGCCATCGCATCGAAGGCCGCGCCCAGGAGCGCCACGCCGGCGAGGTGGCAGTAGAAGGGCGCGGCGTTGACCGCGCGGAAGATCACGGCGACCCCGGCGATCGCGAGCGAGGAACCGGGGAGGTTCAGGATCGCGCGGCCGATCGCGAGCAGCAGGAGGGCCGTCGCGGTGACCCGCAGGGTGGGTCCGCCCAGCAGTTCGCTCATGCCCCAGAGCGAGGCCAGTCCCGCGAGACACGCCAGACGCCAGGGTGTGATCCTCTTCGAATCCAATCGGACCTCCCTTCCGGTCCCCGCCGAGGATACCCCGACCCCGTGCCGGCCGCAACCAGTCCGGGGCGGATCGCGAGGGTGCATGCGCCGCGCGGACCTCCGCCGGTCTTGCGGCGCCGGGCCGGTCCCGGCACAATCGCGGCCCATGAAGGAGTTCTTCCGGGTGGTCGATCTCGAGGAGGCCCGGGCCCTGGCCGGGAGGTTCCCCGTCGTCGCGACCGAGCGGGTTCCCCTTGCCGGCGCCCTTGGCCGCGTGCTCGCGGGCGATCTCGTCGCGGCGGCCGACCTGCCCGGATTCCGGCGCGCGACCGTGGACGGCTTCGCCGTGCACGCGGCCTCAACCTTCGGCGCTTCGGATTCGGCGCCGGCGATGCTCTGTGTCGTGGGTTCGGTGGAGATGGGGGTCTGCGCCGGGATCGAGGTCGCGCCGGGCCAGGCGGCCCGGATCCCCACCGGCGGCATGGTGCCCCCGGGCGCCGACGCGGTGGTCATGGTCGAACACGCGGAGGAGATCGACCCGACGACGATCGAGATCACGCGCGCCGTCGCGCCGGGGCAGCACGTCATCGAGCCCTCCGAGGATGGGCGCCGGGGCGAACGGCTCCTCGAGCAGGGCACCCGCCTTCGCCCGCAGGAGGTGGGCCTGCTCGCGGCCCTCGGTGTCCGCGAGGTCGAGGTCCGCGCGCGCCCGGTGGTGGCCGTCCTCTCCACCGGGGACGAGGTCGTCCCGGTGGAAGCCACGCCGGGGCCCGGCGAGGTCCGGGACGTGAACAGCCACACGCTCTCCGCCCTCGTCGCGCGCGCCGGCGGCATCCCCCGCCCGCTCGGCATCGTCCGCGATGAATTCGGGGCTCTCCTCCTTGCCTGTCGAGCGGCGCTGGCCGGAGCGGACGTCGTCCTCCTCTCCGGCGGCAGTTCCGTGGGTGCTCGGGACCTGACCACGGAGGTCCTCGCCGCGCTGCCAGACGGCCGCGTCCTCCTCCACGGGATCGCCATGAAGCCGGGCAAGCCGACCATCCTCGCCGACGTCGGCGGCAAGGCGTTCTTCGGTCTGCCGGGGCACGTCGTCTCGGCGATGGTGGTGTTCCACGCCCTGGTCCGGCCCTGTATCGACCGCATCGCCGGCCGGCGCCCGGGACCGGCAACGCGGATACCGGCCCGGCTGAGCCGCAACGTCGCCTCGGCGCACGGGGTTCGCGAGTTCCTGCGCGTCCGCCTCGAGGAGCGCGACGACGGCCTGTTCGCGGTCCCCGTGCCGGGCAAGTCCGGTCTGCTCCGGACCATGGTGGAGGCCGACGGTCTCGTCGAGATCGCGCGCGACGTCGAGGGGCTCGACGCCGGCGCCGAGGTCCAGGTCGAACTGCTATGAGGTGTCCATGGACACGCGCCGCAACGTCTATCTCTCGATGAAACCGCTCCCCGAAGCGCGCTCGCTCTTCCTTGCCCGCTTCGACTGGCCGGCGGTGCTCTCCGCCGAGACGGTGGCGGTCGCCGACGCCGTCGGGCGCGTCCTCGCCGAGGCGGTCTACGCGAAGGTCAGCGCGCCGACGTACCACGGCGCGGCCATGGACGGCATCGCGGTGCGGGCGCGGGACACGTACGGGACCAGCGACGCCGTGCCGCGGGACCTTCGGGTCGGAGAGGAGGCGGTCTTCGTCAACACCGGCGAGGCCATGCCGGAGGGTAAAGACGCGGTGATCATGATCGAGCATGTCGTCTTGCTCGACGGGGATCGTGTGCGCATCGAGGCGCCGGCCTTCCCCTTCCAGAACGTCCGCAAGGTCGGCGAGGACATCGTCGCCACCGAGATGCTCTTTCCCCGGCACCACCGGGTCGGGCCGTGGTGCACCGGGGCCCTCCTCGCGGGCGGGGTGGCCCGGGTCGCCGTCCTCCGGAAGCCCCGCGTCCTGATCGTCCCCACCGGCGCCGAGATGGTGGAGGCCTCGGAGGTGGGTGAAGGCGGAGTCGCGCCCGGCACCATCATCGAATCGAACTCCACGGTGCTCGCACGACTCGTGGAGGCCCACGGCGGCTCGGCCGTCCGCCACGAGGGTGTGGGCGACGACGCGGAGGTCATCGCCAGGGTAATCGCCG
>JALOQY010000132.1 GCA_025459285.1 Planctomycetota bacterium
ACCACTTTGATCGTGGTCGGTGGGGTGGGGGTCGGGATGGTCGCACTGTACCGCGATCTGGACCCGTTCGACGACCGGCCGTTCGACCCGGCCGCGTGGGCGGCCGCCGTGCCGCACGACCGGGGGCCGATGGCCCGGGACGCCATCCGCCACCTGCTACCGGGCACGGCCGGTGTCCGGGTGCGGGAACTGCTCGGGGAGCCGCAGCCGGTCGAACGCGACCCGAGGAGGCCAACGGACGTGTACGGGAACCGGCTCGAACACCCCGAGACGTGGTCGTACTACCTGGGCAACTGGAGCGGGTTCGGCCCGTACGGCTTCGATGACGCGTTCCTGTACGTGCACTTCGGGCCGCACGGCCGAGTGATCGCCGCGGAGGTGACCGGCGGGTAGCCGCTGTCAGCAGAAGCACACCGAACCACCCGGTGCAGCAGACTCGGCGGGGATGTGGGTGTTGCCGACCCGTGGCGTTCGGCACCCGAAGACGGTGGGGGATGGGCAAGTCCGCGGGCGGACCGGGGCCCCGTGCGCGCGGCATGGTCCGGGAGGGATGGGGGCTGGCGAGGGCTCCCGGTGTAGGCTGTGCGGATGGCGCGGCGATTTCCACTCCATGGCGTGGCGGGGCCGCTGATCGTGGCGGCGGGGCTCGGCACTACCTACGCCCACATCGCCCCGTTCGACGGCTGGACGACCCCCATCTGCTGGTGGGGGTACATCCTCTTCGCCGACGCGCTCCTCAAGGCCGTTGCCGGGCGCTCGCCCCTCTGCGACGCCCGCCGCGAGTTCTTCCTCGCCTGGCTCCCGCTCTCCGTCGTCTTCTGGCTCGTGTTCGAGGTCATCAACCTCCACCTGGAGAACTGGTACTACACGGGCCTCCCGAAGAGCTTCGCCGAGCTCGCACTGGGCGGCGTCGTCTCCTTCGCCACGATCCTCCCGGGGATGTTCATCACCTCGGAGCTGATCCGGTCGCTCGGCGTCTTCCGCCGCTTCCGGCTGCCGCCGATCCGGGTCGGCGGCGCGGCGGGGGTGACGATGGCCCTTGCCGGTCTCGCCATGATCATGGTGCCGGTCCTCCTCCCCCGGGAGTGGGCGCGCTACTGCTTCGCCTTCGTCTGGATGGGCTTCTTCTTCGCACTGGAACCGGTGAACTTCGCCTCCGGCGCCCCCTCCATTCTCGGGGACCTCACCCGCGGGAAGCTCGAACGGTTCCTCTCGCTCATGGCCGGCGGCTACGTCTGCGGCCTCCTCTGGGAGCTGTGGAACTGGGAGGCCGCCTGCAAGTGGGTCTACTGCGCCCCCTTCACCGAGGACCTCCGCTACTTCGAGATGCCCCTGGCCGGATTTCTGGGGTTCGGCCCCTTCGCGCTGGAGTATTTCGTCCTGTACCGCTTCGCGCGACTGTTCGTAGAAGACGGGCGGGGACCGGAGGAAACGCCTTCCGAGGCGATCGCATGGTGACGGCCACAGAGCAGATCCCGGACGCGGTCCGGGCCGAGCGGTTCGCCGAGACCGCGAGGAAGCTCCGGTCGGAGCTTTCGCGCCGCATCGTCGGCCTCTCCCCGGTGATCGACGAGCTGCTCGTGGCCCTCCTCTCCGGCGGCCACGGCCTTCTCGTGGGGGTCCCCGGCCTCGCCAAGACCCTCCTCATCCAGTCCGTGGCGGAGCTTCTCGAACTCTCCTTCCGCCGGATCCAGTTCACCCCCGACCTCATGCCCTCGGACATCGTGGGAACCGAGGTCCTCGTGCGCGACACGGACTCCGGTGAGCGCTCCTTCGAGTTCATGCGCGGGCCGGTCTTCGCGAACGTCGTGCTGGCCGACGAGATCAACCGCACGCCGCCGAAGACCCAGGCCGCCCTCATGGAGGCCATGGAGGAGCGGCAGGTCACCTCGGTGGGGCAGCGCTACCCGCTCACGGCCCCGTTCTTCGTGCTCGCCACGCAGAACCCCATCGAGCAGGAGGGCACCTACCCGCTGCCCGCCGCGCAACTCGACCGGTTCCTCGTGAACATCCGGCTCGACTACCCCGACTTCGAGGAGGAGCGGAAGATCGTCCGCATGACGACCACCCGCGACCCCGCGAAGCTCTCGCCGGTCCTCTCCCGCGAGGACGTGCTCTCGCTCATCGGCCTCGTGCGTTCGCTGCCGGTGGCGCCGGAGATCCTCGCCTACGCCGTCCTCCTCGCGCGCCGGAGCCGTCCGGGGCGCAAGGGAGCCGCGGATTTCGCGAACGAGTGGCTTTCCTGGGGCGCGGGCCCGCGAGCCGCGCAGGCCCTCGTCCTCGGCGGCAAGGCCCGGGCGCTCCTCGACGGGCGCACCATGCCCTCGTCCGCCGACCTTCGCGCCGTGGCCCCCGCCGTCTTCCGCCACCGCCTGATCCTCAACTTCCAGGCGCAGGCCGACGGCATCGACAACGAGCACGTCATCGAGCGACTGCTCTTGACCACGCCGGCCCCCGACCGGGACGGGACCGCCGCGCGGAGCCGCTCCTTCCTCTCCCGACTCTTCGGCAGGCGCTGAGTGACCCGGAAGTCTCCGAGACGGCTCATCCCCACCGTGGCGCTCGCCGCCGGGGTGCTCCTCGTCCTCGCCGCGCCGGCCCACGCCTACGTCGGCCCCGGCGCGGGCTTCGTGCTGGCGCCGCTCTTCCTGGGGCTCCTCGCCGGGCTCCTCGCGGTCTTCGGCGTGATCGCGCTGCCCTTCGTGCTGCTGTGGAACCTGCTGTTCGGCCGGCGGCCCCCGCGCGGCCGGGTGAAGCGGGTGGTGGTCGTGGGCATCGACGGGATGGACCCGGTGCTCACGCGCCGGTTCATGGCGAAGGGACTCCTGCCGAACCTCGCGAGCCTGAAGGCCAGCGGCCACTTCGGCCCGCTCGAGATCCCCGTCCCCTCCATCAGCCCTTCCTCGTGGTCGAGCTTCCAGACCGGGGCCGACGCCTCCCGCCACCGGATCTACGACTTCATCACCCGCGACCCCTGCTCCTGCGCGCCGGTGCTCTCCTCGGTCCGCGTGGAGCCGCCGAAGCGGACTCTCCGGATCGGGAAATGGCGCCTGCCCCTCGGCCGGCCGCGCGTCATCGGGCTTCGCCGGAGCCGGGCGTTCTGGCACGCGCTCTCCGACGAGGCCGTGCCCTCCACCGTGCTCCGCGTGCCCATCACCTTCCCGGCGGAGAAGTTCCGCGGGGCGATGCTCTCCGGCATGTGCGTCCCCGACCTCAAGGGGACGCAGGGCGTCTTCACCTTCTTCACCACCGGGGAGAAGGCCCTCACGGGCGAAGGGGGCGAGGTCGTGAAGGTGCGGCTCGACGGCGACACCGTGCGCGGCCGGCTCGCGGGGCCGAGGAACACGCTCCGGGAGGGGGCCGGCGACCTCACGATCCCCTTCACGGTCCGGATCGACCGGAAGGCCCGGCGCGCGCGGCTCTCCATCGGAGGGGAGACCCTCGACCTCGCCGAGCGGGAACTGTCACCGTGGGTCCCGCTCCGCTTCAAGGCCGCGCCGCTCGTGGCCGTCCACGCGATCGCACGTTTCGTGGTGACCTCCCTCGGGCCGGAGTTCGGCCTCTACGTGACGCCGCTCATGATCGACCCCGAGCGGCCCGCGCTCCCGATCTCCCACCCGGTGAACTACTCGATCTGGCTCGCGAAGAAGCTCGGACCCTTCGCCACCCTGGGCCTCGCCGAGGACACCTCGGCCTTGAACGAGGGGATCACCGACGAAGAGACCTTCCTTGCCCAGGCGATGGCGCACCAGGACGAGCGGGAGGCCCAGCTCTTCACCGCGCTTGCCACGACGCGCAAGGGCTGCGTGACGGTCGTCTTCGACGCCGCCGACCGTGTGCAGCACATGTTCTTCCGGACCCTCGACCCGACCCACCCCGCCAACGCCGGCCGGGAGACGAAGCGGTATGAGAACGTCATCCGGGACCTCTACGTCCGGTTCGACGACCTCGTGGGGAAGGTCCGCGCGAAGCTCCGGAAGGACGACGCGCTCATCGTTCTCAGTGACCACGGCTTCTGCCCGTTCCGGCGCGGCGTGAACCTGAACGCCTTCCTGCATCGCGAGGGCTGGCTCCACCTGAAGGACGGCGCCGACGGCTCCGGCGCGTGGTTTACCGGCGTCGACTGGTCGAGGACGAAGGCCTTCGCCCTGGGCCTCACCGGGATGTTCCTGAACCGCACCGGCCGCGAGGGGCGGGGCATCGTCACCTTGGAGGAGGCCCCGGCGCTCCGGAAGGAGATCGCGGAGAAGCTCGAGGCCCTGCGGGACCCGGCGGACGGCGCGCGGGTGGTACGGAAGGTCTACGACGCGGCGGCGATTTACGACGGTCCGTACCGGGACGAGGCGCCCGATCTCCTCATCGGCTTCTCCCGCGGCTACCGCCACTCCTGGAAGGGCGCCACCGGCGTCACCCGGGAGGAGGTCCTGACCGACAACGTGAAGCCGTGGAGCGGCGACCACTGCGTCGACCCGAAGGTCGTGCCGGGAGTGCTCTTCGCCGACTTCCGCCTCGCCCCGGGCCTCCCGCGGATGACCGACGTGGCCCCCACGATCCTCGAACTCCTCGGCGTCGCGAAGCCGAGGCACATGACGGGGCGCTCGCTCCTGCCGCCGGCGGCAGGAGGGGAGGCGGCCCGATGAGACGAGCGGCCGTCCTCCTCGCCCTCTTCGTCGCCGCCTGCGGGTCCGGCGAGCCGGAGCCCCGCTTCCCCGGCGTGTTCGTCCTCGGCTTCGACGGGATGGAGCCGACGATCGTGGAAGCCGAGATGGCCGCCGGCCGGATGCCGAACTTCTCGCGGCTCGCCGTGCAGGGCAGCTACTCGCGCCTCGGCACCACGCTGCCCCCGGAAAGCCCGGTGGCGTGGGCCACATACCTGACCGGCCTCGACCCGGGCGGCCACGGCATCTTCGACTTCATCCACCGGACGGCGCGGCCCGAGGGAGGCATCGACCTCACGCTCTCCACCGCCTCGTCGGAGCCCCCCTCCCTGTACCTGCCGCTCTTCGGCTACCGTTTCCCGCTGTCCGCGGGAGGCACGACGAACCTCGTCCGGGGACCGTACTTCCACGACCGCCTCGCCGCCGCGGGGATCCCGGTTTCCGTGGTGCGCGTGCCCTCGAACTACCCGCCGCGGGAGACCACGGCCCGCACGTTCTCCGGCATGGGCACGCCCGACCTCCTCGGGACCTACGGCGTCTTCTCGCTCTTCGCCGAGAGCCCGCCGCTGGCCTCGGCGAAGCTCGCGGACACCGCCCACATCCTGCCGCTGGCCTTCCGGGACGGAAAGGCGGTCTCGGAGCTCCGGGGGCCGCGCAACACGTACCTGAAGGCCGACGACCCGCCCTACGCCGTCCTCCCGCTCACCGTCTACGCCGACCGCGAACGCGGGGCGGCCCGGATCGACGTGGGGGAGCAGGTGCTCGTCCTCTCGGCGGGGGAGTGGAGCGAGTGGGTCCGGGTTTCGTTCCCGCTCGTGCCCGGCGCGCTGTCGGCGGCGGGGATCGTCCGCTTCTACCTGAAGTCGGTCACCCCCTTCGTCGCGCTCTACGCCTCCCCGGTGAACATCGACCCTCTCGAACCGGAAGTCCCGATCTGCACGCCGCCCGACGCCTGCGCCGACCTCGCCCGGCGGATCGGCCTCCACTACACCCAGGGGATGCCCGAGGACACGCAGGCCCTGCGCCACGGCGTGTTCGACACCGCGGAGTTCCTCGCCCAGGCGAAGAGCGTGCTCGAGGAGAACCTCCGGGCGCTGGACGTGGAGATCGAGCGGTTTCGCCGCGTGGGGGGGTACACCTTCCACTACTTCTCCTCCACCGATCTCATTCCGCACATGATGTTCCGGTATCTGGACTCAGAGAATCCGTTTTATGACGCCGCGGAGGCGACGAAGTACAAGGACGTTATCCCGGCGCTCTACCGGGAGATGGACCGGATCCTCGGCAAGGTGATGGCGGAGACGCCGCCCGGCACGCGGATCGTTGCCCTCTCCGACCACGGCTTCAAGTCGCTCCGGCGCGAGATGAACCTGAACACCTGGCTCTGCGAGAATGGCTACCTCGCGGTCCGCTACCCGGAGCGCCGGGACGAACTCGACTACTACCGCAACGTCGACTGGCGGGAGACGAAGGCCTATGCCGTGGGCTTCTCCGGCATCTTCCTGAACCTCCGCGGCCGTGAGTTCCCGGGGGGCGTGGAGCCGGGGGCGGAGGCGGAAGCGCTCCTCGCGGAGATCGCCGCGAAGCTCGAGGCGTTTACCGATCCGAAGACCGGCGGCCGGGTGGTGACGCGCGTCCACCGCGCCTCCGAGGACTACCACGGGGAGGCCGCGGGTCTCGCGCCCGACCTCGTCGTGGGCTTCGCGCTGCACTACGGCTGCTCCGACGAGTCGGCCACGGGCATCGTCTCCACGGAGCTGATCCACGACATTCGCGACCCGTGGAGCGGCAGCCACCTCATGGACCCGAGCCACGTGCCGGGGATCCTCGTCTCGAACCTGCCTGTCGCGATCCCCGACCCGTCGCTCCTGGACTTCGCCCCGACCTTCCTCCGGATGTTCGGTCTCTTGGCGGAGGGGCTTCCGGGGCGGGTCATCTTCGCGGGAGGTGAGAAGTGATGTTCGGCCGCAAACCGGTGGTGAAGCTCTCCCCGGAGGTCTTCGAGAAGGCCGTGACGGCCGCGGAGGCCGCGGGGTATTCCGACGTCTCGGAGTTCGTGGAACACGTGCTCATGAAGGAGCTCTCAAAGCTCGACGGGGCGGCGGACGAGAAGGAACTGAAGGAGCGCCTGCGGGGGCTCGGGTACATCTCGTGAACGCGGTCCTGAACGCGATCGGCGCGGTGCTCGTCGGGGCGGTGTCATGGGCGCCCCCCTGGCTGCGGCTTGGCCTGATCGCGCTCGTCCTCGCCGTGCCGTCGCTCCTTCTGGTGCGGGCCACGGTGAACCGGGGGAAGGTCCGGGCGGCGAAGAGGCGGGTCCGTGCGGACCTGATGGGGGTGCTGCTCTTCCGGCGCGAGCCGATCGTGGCGGTGAAGTCGCTTCTCGCGGCCTTCCTCGGGAGCCTCGCGAACCTGCGGTTCGTGGCGCTGCCGATGGCGCTCCTCCTCGTGCCGTTCGCGCTGCTGTTCGTCCAGCTCGACCTGCGCCTCGGCCACCGGGCGTTCCGGCCGGGGGAGCGGGTGGTGCTGCGCGCGCACCTCGCGGACGCGGGGGATCTTGACGGGGTGGCGGTGGAGTCGGCGGAGGGCGTGGTGGTGGAGACGCCTCTCGTCCGCGTGGAGGACGCGGCGCGGGATCTCCGGGAAGTGGACTTCCGTGTCCGGATCACCGAGGGGCCGCGCCACGTCCTGCGCCTCCGCTGTGGCGACGCCGTGGAGGAGAAACGGTTCGCGGTCTCGGACGTGCCCGCCATGACCTTCCCGCGCCGGCCCGGGCCGGGTCTCCCGGATCGCCTGCTCTACCCCGGGGAGCCGGCGCTTCCCGCCGCCGGCCCCTTCGCCGCCTTCGAGACGGTCTACCCGACGGAGGGGGCGAGCTTCGTCTGGATCGACTGGCCCTGGTGGCTCCTCTTCCTCGCCTTCTTCCTCCTGTTCCTCTTCGTCCTCCGCCGCCCTCTCCGCGCCGAGTTTTGACCCGCCCCGCGGGACGACGGGCCCTTGCCGACTGGCGGCGGGATCCGGTTACAATCGCGGGCGAGGTCATGACGAAACACGGAGGTGATTTTGAACCTGAAGATCCCGCTGGTGCTGAGTCCCCTGGAAGAGGGGGGGTTCGTGGTCACATCTCCTGTGTTACCGGAGCTCGTGACAGAAGGCGACACGGTGGAGGAAGCTCTGGCCAACGTCAGCGATGCGTTGGCGGCCGTCCTCGAGATCTACGAGGACCTCGGTCGTCCACTGCCGAAAAACGTGCAGGTGGAGGATCCGGATTCGCCCGTCTGGTTCGAGGCCCTGGTCGTCACCTCATGAACTACCGCGAGGTCACCCGAAAGCTCCTCGGACTTGGCTGCACGGAGATCCATCGGCGCGGAGGGGGATCTCACCGCAAGTGGTTCAACCCGGCGACTCGTCGGGCCGCGGTGCTGCCGGATCATGGCGCGCGCGACCTCAGGCTCGGGACGCTCCGGGCCGTGGTGCGTCAACTCGGCCTCGGCTGGGAGTCCTTTCGCGACGCATAGGCGCTGCGCCCTGCCCTCGGGCGTGCGTCAGCCCGGCGGTTCCCGCACCAGCGGGATGCCGCACTTCGGGCAGGTCTTCTGCTGGCAGGGCGTTCCGCGCTCGTGGGGCTCGCGGTGGCCGCACTGCGGGCAGAGGCAAAAGCCTCCGGCCCCGAAGCCCTGACCGCCACCCGCACCGCGCCCACCTCCCCCGCCGCCCCGGCCCCCACCGCCGGCGCCGCGGCCACCACCGCCACCGCCCCGGCCGCCGCCACCACCGCCGCGGCCGCCTCCGCCACCCCGGCCTCCCCCGCCGCCCCCACCGCCTCCGCGACCGCCACCACCAGCACCACCCGGATCCATCATCGCCGCCTCCTCATGTTTCCGCGGGTCCATCCGACCGGTCCGGTCCTTCGTCGGACCCCGGGGGAATCCCCGCTGCTTCGAACCAGGAATGACCGTCACGGACCGTGACGGTCACGGCGCCCCGCGCCCGCAGGGCGTCCAGCCTCTTGCCCACGGCGAGGGCGCTCGCGCGAAGGCCGCGGGCCACGTCGGAAGCCGTGCAGGGCCTTCGGCGCAGGAGATCGAGGATCTCCGCGTCCGCGGCCGCGTCGTCCGGGGCCGTCTCCGCGGGCTCGCCCGCGAGCGGCCCCGCGAAGACGTCCACCGGGCCGTCGAAGAGGGCCCGGAGATCCTCCATGACCTCCGGTGCCGCCGCGCGGATGCCGGGTCGCCCCGGCGGCCGCGTGACGGTTACGAGCTGCACACGGTCCGGGCGGATCCCCTTCGCGAGACCGGCGATCTTCGCCACCGTCTCCCGCCGGTCGGTGATCCCCCCCACGAGGAGCACCTCCAGCCACAGCGCGCCGCGATGCTCCACGCGGAAGGTCCGGAGTCCCTCCACCATCTCCGGGAAGCGGATCCGCGGGTGAGGGCGATTCACCGCCCGGAACGCCCGCTCGTCCCCGGCGTCGAGGGAGGGGATCACGAGGTCCGCCCCGGCGAGCGCCGCGCGGACCTCGGGCCGGGAGAGGAGCGAGCCGTTCGTGAGCACCGCCACCGGCACCTTCGTGATCGCCTGGATCCCCCGGATCACGTCCCCGATGCGGGAGTGGAGCGTCGGCTCCCCGGACCCCGCCACCGTGACGTAGTCCGGCGCCGGCCCGGCAGAGAGCTTCCCGGCGACCTCCCGGAGGATCTCGTCCACGGGAGCGTACTCCCGCCGGACGAGCGTCCGCCGCGCCGTCCGGCCGAGCTGGCAGTAGACGCAGTCGTACGTGCAGGTCTTCAGCGGCACGAGGTCGACGCCCAGCGAGCGGCCGAGGCGGCGCGAGGGGACGGGGCCGTAGACGTACCGATGGCGGGCCATGGTCACCTTGGCTCCGGCGGGCGGAGAAGCTCGCGGACCGCTTCGAGTGCCCGGCGATTGGCGGGCGAGTCCATCGGTTCGTCCTCCGCGAAGCCGGGGTCGGCTCCCAGTGCTTCGATCAGTTTCGAGACTACCGTCGCGCGAAAGAAGGGCGGCGGATCACCGGTGAGGAACCGCACGGCGCGGTCCGCGGCGGCCGCCGGATCGGCCTCGAGCGCACGCACGATCTCCTCCGCCTCCTCGCCGGGATTCGCCTCGCCGGCGGGTTCCGGTTCGGAGGCGGGTCGCTCGTGCGCCACGGCCTCCCGGTAGCGCGCCCCGAGGAGCCGCCCGCCGAGGACGAGTGCCGCGCCGGCCGCGGCGAAACCCGCCGTCACCAGCAGGGCCCGGCCGAGAGCCGCCCCGCGCCGGGGAGCCCGGACGACGTGGAGGATCCCCGCGGCCACGAGCAGCGCGACGCCGTAGACCGCGATCACCGCCGGCCCCGTGGAGAGGTCCTTCACGTAGGCTAGAACGAGGCCGAGGGCGGTCACGACGACGCCGAGTCCCCAGCCCGTCAGGAGCTGCACGACGAGCCGGTCGGAGACGAGGATCGCGAGGATCGCCGGCGCCACGAGGAAGACGAAGACGATCAGCACGCCGGCGACGTCCACGCTCAGCGTGATCACGACGCCGAAGGAGAGGTAGAAGAGGAAGTCCCAGAACCGGACCCGGAGTCCGCTCTCGAAGGCCCTTTCCGGCGCCTCCGAGATGAGGAGGAACGGGCGCCGGAAGACGTAGTGGAACGCGCCGACCGCGGCGTAGACCACGGCGGCGAGAGCCACCGAGGGCCACTTCACCCACAGGATCGAGCCGGTCATGATCTCCTTCAGGTGCTCGGCCCCGTGGGGGGCCTTGTCGATCAGGAGGATGGCCGTGGCGGCGGTGATCGCGTAGACGAGGCCGATCACCGCTTCCTGGGGGATGAGGTCCCGGCGGAAGCGGCAGAGGGCGAAGACCGCCGCGCCGATCGCGGTCAGGAAGACGGCGAAGACGAAGGCCTCCGCGGTGTGGGGGGGGATCCCGAACAGGAAGGCGATCAGGGTCCCCAGAGCCGCGATCTGCGCGAAGGCGAGGTCCACGAAGATCACCTTCCGCTTGATCACGTGGAGGCCGAGGTACGAGTGGATCCCCACGAGCACGAGGCACTCGCAGAACGCCGGGAGCATGATCCAGAGCAGGGTGGAGAGGCTCATCTGGCGTCCCCGATCACCCCTCGCTCCCGGGCCGCCCGGACGAGCGAATCGACCCAGAGATCCACGAGGCGGAAGTAGTCGTCGGCCCCCGGCGCGCCGCCCACGTAGAGGGGGACGATGACCGGGGCCGCGCCGACGCTCTCCGCGATGGAGCGGACCTTGTGCTCGTCGAAGTAGTTCGCGGCGAGGATCAGACGGATGTCCCGTGCCTTCATCGTCTCCATGAGTTCGGCCACGTGCTTCGGGGAGGGCGGGATGCCGGGCTTCGGCTCGATCGTTCCCGCCGCCTCCAGTCCGAACAGGGAGAAGAAGTAG
>JALOQY010000452.1 GCA_025459285.1 Planctomycetota bacterium
CCTCCCTCCCGCACGAGATCGGCGCACGATGCCGCCACGATGGCGTCCTCTCCGAGCAGTCCCCGCCGCAGAGCCGGCACGGCGCTCTCGCCGGCCTGTCGCAGAGCCTCGAATGCCTCCGCACGGCGGGCCGCCGCGGGGTCGCCCAGCGCCGAAACGGTCGCGTCGTCCTCTTCCCCGGCAGACACCGACAGGGCCAGAGCGAGGATAAGGGCCATCGTCCTGGTCATTCCGCTCCACCTCCCGCCAGCCGCTTCCGCACGTAGGCCAGGGCGTCAGCGCGGTCGCGCAGCCGCCCCTCCAGCCGGAGATCGTCCACCTCGGAAAGGAGTCCCGCAAATGCCGGACCCGGGACGAGGCCGAGGGTGATGAGGTCGCGGCCGGTGAGTATCCGGGGCGGCTTCGCGGGCTCCGCGAGGAACTCCGCGCGCCGGCGAACGCAGAACTCGTAGTGACCGAGATCGCGATGACTTCCGAGGCAGTCGGCCCGGTGGAGGGCCAGGTGCTGCTCCGCCAGCGGATCGAGGAGGAACCGGCGGAGCCGAGCTTCCCGCATCCGCTCCACCTCCATGAAACGCAGGTGGTCCCGCACGAGGGCCACCACCTCCTCCGTCTGCCGTCGGCTCAGGCGCAGGCGCCGGCAGATCTCCTCGGCCATCTCCGCTCCCCGGGCGGCGTGACCGTCGAAGCGGATACGCTCGCGCACCGCCATCGTGGGCGGCTTACCCACGTCGTGGAGCAGTGCGGCCATCGACAGGACGGGCGTGCGCGGCTCGAGCACCTCGAGCACGAGGATGGTGTGCGTGAAGACGTCGCCCTCGGGGTGGAACTCCGGGGGTTGCGGCACGCCAGCCGTATCGGCGACCTCCGGCAGGAACACCCGCAGCAGGCCGGTCTCGAGCAGCATCCGCAGGCCTCGTCCCGGAGCGGGCCCGGCGAGAATCCGGAGTAGCTCATCCCGGACTCGCTCTCCGCTGACGGAGGCGAGCTCCGGGGCCAGATCGCGGATCGCCGCCGCGGTTCCGGGCTCCACCGAGAACCCGAGGACGCTCGCGAAGCGGATCGCCCGCAGGAGCCGGAGGCGGTCCTCGCGGAATCGCTCCACCGGGTCGCCGATGGCACGGATCGTCGCGGCCTCGAGGTCCGCCCGCCCCCCGACGTAGTCCAGGATCTCCTCCGAGAGAGGATCGAGGAAGAGCCCGTTCACCGTGAAGTCACGCCGCCGGGCGTCCTCCTCGGCGCTCGTGCCGAACACGACCTGACTGGGATGTCTTCCGTCCAGGTAGACGGCCTCGCGCCGGAACGTGGCGACCTGCACGGGTGTCACGTCCACCATGACGAGGACCACGCCGAACGGCTCCCCCACGGGGATCACCCGCGGGAACAGCCGGCGCACTTCATCCGGCCGGGCCGAGGTCGCCACGTCGAAGTCGGTCGGTTCCCGGCCGAGCAAGCGGTCGCGGACCGCGCCCCCGGCGAAGTAGGCGACGAAGCCGGCTTCACGGAGCCGCCTCAGGACCGAAAGGGAGCGCTCGTGCGCAAGGACCGGGTCGGGAAGCATGCGTTTCATTCGGACAGGTCGCGGAGATCAGGCCGTTCCACCCGTCCGGTGCCCGATTGTACGAAATCCTCCGACCACGGCCCCGGGATCAGCCGGCCGGCGGGCAATCTGTCGGGGCAAAGGGCCGCAGCGCGGAGGCTCACGCCGGCGGGCGGCTAGTCCGCCGCGTCCGGTTGGGCCCGTCGGGCGCCGCCGAGCGTGCGGCACTTTCGGCGCAGGAGACGCCCGGTCTCCTTCGCGAGGGGCCTTCCGCCGTAGCGCGTCTCCTCGAAGGCCATCGTGATGTCGCGGAAGACCGGACCGTCCTCGCCGAGGCGGGATCGGACGCCTTCCTCGAATTCGCGCGGAGTCAGACTCGTCGACCTCGGGAGCCCACGCCGTCTCAGGCGGCGCAGGGCCTCCCGGTAGAAGTCCTCGGAGGGGGGGATCGCCCGCTTCTCCCGGAGCGCGCCCCCCGCCCGCAGACGGGCCCTCCGCAGGAGCCAGCGGGCCGAGAGCAGGGCGACGAGAAGCACCCCGAGTGCCGGCACCGGAGGGGGGAAATGGCGGCGCGGGCGCCCGACGCCGATTCCTTCCCGCAGCGCGAAAGCGGCCGCTCCCGACAGCCCTCGCAGGACCCGGGCGCGATCCTCCGGGCCAAATCGGCGCACGAGGGCCACGAGGTCCACGGAGGGCCGGGTCGTCTCCGGCGCCGCACCCGGCAGGCGCGAGGGAGGAACCCGCACCGCTCGATCATCGGCCGGCGTGGCATCGAGGCGCATCCAGCCACGCCCGTCGACCCACGACTCCACCCACGCGTGGGCATCGCTCTGTCTGAGGAGGTAGGCTTCCTCGTCCGCCAGCCACAGACCGCCGCGGTAGCCGACCACCAGTCGCGATGGCAGGCCGGCCGCCCGCAGGAGCACCGCGGTGGCGGCCGCGAAATACTCGCAGTGGCCCGCCATCGTGCCGAACAGGAAATCCTCCACGGGGCTCCCCTCGGGATCCCCGGTGAACGCGAGGGTGTACTCGCAGCGCGACCGCACCCACTCCGCGATCCGGCGCCCCCGACTCTCCGGGTCCCCGCTTCCCGCCGCCGACCCGGCCGCGGACACGAGCCTCTCCGAAACCGGCGGTAGCGCGAGACACGCCGCGGAGGGCGGCGGCCATGCCGCGAGTCCGCGGTGCCCGGCCGAGGGCAGTCGCGAACCGGCCCGGTAGACGAGGCCTTCACCGGGAGCGGAGGGGGCCCGGAAGGTCCCGTCCGCGCGGGCGATCACCCGGGGCAGGGCGCGGTCCAGCTCGAGCCAGCAGGGCGTGTCCAGGGCGAAGATGACGTCGCTTGACGAGGGCCGCAGCACGTATTCCTGCACCAGAAGTCTCGCCGCGCCGCGGGCGTCCTGCACGTGGAGCCGGGAGGGTAGTTCGAGCAACCCGGTCGGCTCCGGCTCCGGCTCGCCCGACGACCACTCACGGCCGTCGAAGACCTGGAGGGTCCGGCCGCGGAAGTACAGGTGCGCTGGCGAAACGGGAGTCGGCCTGCCGCCCTCGGTGATCTGGACCACGAAGGCGGGCCACGGGGCCTGCTTGATGCGGCCCACATCGCCCAGGCGCACCCGTGCGGAAAACCCCGTGATCCGGAAGGCGCCCTCCTCGGTGTCCTTCGTGTAGTCGGTCGGGTCCGGATCCTCGGCCCGGGCGGCACCGACTT
>JALOQY010000133.1 GCA_025459285.1 Planctomycetota bacterium
TCCTCGTGGCTGACCGATCGCGGGCTCCCCCGGACCCCGCTCCCGCGGCAGAGCCGCGGAGGTCAGCCAAGGACCGACTCCGTAAGGTCGACTCCTCGTCGCTCCTAGCGCCACTCGCGGCTGACCCCGGCGCGGCTCGCGGGGGATTATTGCTCACGCTCTCGCCCGCCGGGACGGAGATCCCGATCTCCGACGTGCTCTCGCGCGTGGTGGCGTTCAACCCGTCGCCGGAGGCCGACAGCTACGCCGAGTTCCTCGCCTCGCTGCCCGTGGATGAAGGCGAGGACCGCGGCTACGACCAGGCCGGCCGGCCCCGGCCTGGCCTCCTTTCGGCCCGCTCCGCGATCCACGCGGGCCTCTCGGCCTCACTCCTCCCCTCGGGCGGGACGGTGGACTTCGAGGACTTCACGGTCCGCGGCGTTGCCGGCCGGAACATCGTGGGAGTCCTGCCCGGAGACGGTCCGGAGGCGACACGGCGCTACCTGATCGGAGCCCATTACGATTCCGTCCAGAACCCCGGCGCCGACGACAACGGGAGCGGCGTCGCGGGCGTCCTGCTCGCCGCCAACGTGCTCGCCCCCTTCCGATTCGAAGCGACCCTCGCCTTCGCTCTACTCGACCTGGAGGAGCAGCGTGACTGCGGCTGGGGGCTGGGGAGCCGGGCCCATGCCGCTGCCGCGCGGAGGCATCGGGAGGATCTGCGCGGGGTCGTCGTGCTCGACATGATCGCCCACGATCACGATGGCGCGGGCCGCGCCGTCGTCAGCCGGTCCGGCCACCGGCGGCGCGGCGGCTCCGCGGACCTCGCGGCGGACCTTCTCGCGGCGGTCGCCGCGCACACGCGAGTGGCGGCAAGGGCGGAGACCGGCGACGACGGATCGGACCACTTCCGATTCGCGCGGCGGGGGTTCCCCGCGGTCCTCCTGATCGAGGACCTCGACGAGGCCCTCCTTCCCCGGAACCCTTACTGGCACACCCGTCACGACTTCTTCCGGAATGGCGCCGGGCAGGAGCAGGAGTGGAGCGGCCGTCCTTACATCGACGTGGAGTATGCCACGGACCTGGTCCGCGCCGTCGTTGCATGGGCGACGGACGCCGCCGGCCTCCTCGGCCCGCGGTGAGCAGGACGCGTCGTCTGGCCGCCCGCTCAGAACCAGACGTTGATGCCGATCGACACGCGGTGCTGGTCGAAGTCGCCGTCCGTCGTCAGCTCGCCCGTGGCCGGTGTCCCGGGACTCGTCACCTCGTCGTGGGCCTCCTGCCGGCGGTACACGTAGTCGAAGGTCAGGTCGACCTGCGGCAGGAGCTTGTACACCAGGGCAAGTCCGGTTTCGAACAGCGCCCGGACCGGTCCCTCCGACGGCTCGTGATAGGACCATGCCGCGTGGACGGTCCCCTTCAGCTTCCGGGGCACGATCTCATGCTCCGCCGAGAGCCGGAAACCGTGGTCGAGGCGGTAGTTCGAGATCGCCGACCAGGTGGGGTCCCGGTGGCCCTCGAAGACGAACTTCGTCTCCTTCAGGTTGTCCCAGGGGCGGAACTCCAGCCGGACGCGGGCGATCGCCGTGCCGAGCTTTCCGGAGTCGAACTCCCGGCCCTCGGTCTCGGTGGGCGGGGTGGTGCGGGGGTCGCTGAAGTTCATCGTGTAGCGGGTCCCCCACCACACGCCGCCGGCTTCGACCATGAACTCGAGCTTCTTCGTGAAGATCAGCCCCTCGATGCCCGCCACGCCCCGATGGACACCGGCGTTGTTCAGGAGTTGCTCCATGAAGCGCCAGTGCTCGTAGGAATAGCGCGTGTAGACCCGCTTGTCACTGCCCAGTTCCGGAGGCGTCATGCCGATCTCGGCGGCGATCGTGTGGACCTCGTGGTCGGCCTGTTCGAAGAGGTTTTCGTCCATCTCGAACCGGTCGTAGTCGTACCGGAGCCAGGCATCCACCAGGTTCCCGCGCCAGCCAAGCTTGCCGAAGGCGTTCCACTCCGTGCGCCGGATGTACTCCTCGTTCACCGAGTAGAAGCTGTAGAGGTCGATGACGTTGATGTCGAGCGGATCGGTGATGTCCGACCAGGAAGCACCGCCCTCGTAGTAGACGTTGTTCAACTCACCCGAGACGTTCAGGAGATCGGTGAGGAAGCCGAAGAGGTCGGTATCGAGCTTCTGGTCGATGTAGTCCACGCCGCCCCGGCCGAGGAACTCCGTGACGGTCGCCTCGTACTCGAGCAGGGTGATCCACTGCCGGTCGAACAGCTTGATGTACTTGTCATTGACCGGGATGATGTAGGCGAGACGCGCCGTGGTCTCGCTGGAGACGTCCCACTCCCGCCCGCGCGTGAGGCGCCGCGGTGACTGAGGACCGTTGTCTCCGGTGATCGGATCGAGGTCCGGATCGATCCAGACGTCCCGACCCTCGTGGTCGTCGTTCTGCCAGATGTTGTCGTCGTAGACGAACTTCTGGGAGAAGAAGGGCTTGAATCTCGCGCCCTCGATCGGCCAGTCCACTTGCATCTGCGAGGACGAGCGCCGCAAGAAGTCGTTCACCGACTCGAGCACGTCGTCCTGCGCGCTGGCCGCGGTGGACGCAACCAGAAGGAAGATCCCCCCGACGATGCACCACGCTCCCTGACGCATCTTTGCCCTCGTCTTCCCTGAGATCCTTCGCCCGACCCCACGCACCCTCCCAGGAAGGTCAGCGCTTCGCGGGCGAGGAATTCTTCTTCTTGATGGTATTGAAGTTCGACAGCGCCAGCACCTGGAACTCGCTCGTGAGCGAGATGGTCCGGGCAACGGCGCCGTAGTCGATCTCCTCTTCCTCGAAGGTGATCTCGCCGGTCAGGTTGTCGATGATCGCGAAGGTCCCCGGCCCGAGAACGCCCTTCTGGCTCTGCATCCCGTCCCGGAAGGTCACGATCTCCATCTGGCCGCCCTGGGACGCGGGATCCGTCGTCACCTTCGTCTTCGCGCCGTTTTCGATCTGCTCGATGCGGGCGATCGTGGCCCGGGGCGCGGAGAGTACGATCTCGAGCGGGCTGGTCACCCGGGCGATGATCGCCATCACGGAGGTGTTGTACGGAAGGGTGTCGAAGTCGACGGCATCGGGCTTGCCGGGCACCCGGGTGAGGAGCAGGGACTGCCCCGAGGTCAGGAGGAAGTGGTGGAACGGATACGGGGACGCGCCCTGGACGACCAGCGCCCGGCCCCCCGTGACCTTGAGGAGGACCGCGTCACGGCCCTGCACTTCCACGTAGACCGTCGCCCGGCCCTCCTTCGGCCCCGCCACCCGGCCGAGCGGCAGCACGAGTTCGGTCGTGCCGCCGATCTCGGCGACCGCGGACCCCGCGCTGACGAAGACCTCCTCCCGACCCTCTTCCTCGGGTGCGAGCATGCGGAGGACTCCCCCCTCGCCGAGCCGGATCCGGGAACCGTCAGCCATCTCCACGACCGCCGGCCCCTCCACCTGCTGGTCCGGGGCGAGAGTCACGGGGAGTTCACCCGACTCGGCCCCGGCCAGCTTCCCGCCGGGCCCCACCTCCACGAGTTGGGCGGCGCCCGAAAGGCCCGCGACCAGGACCATCACTGACAGGAACGCCGCCGTCCGGATGGACATGGGCTCCTCCCGTGTTCACTTGACCAGGATGAAAGACCCCAAGAGACTATCTGATCGACACGTCGTCCGTCAACCCTTGATCCCTCGCTTCGGCACGGCGAGAGGCGCGAAGAGTCCCGACAGCCCGAAGAAAAACCCGATGAGCGACGCGGCCGCCGCGTGCCGCAAGGGATCGAGCGCGGCCCCCCCGAAGAGCGAGAAGGCGAAAACGAACTCCCTTCCCGTCGGTACCGGGAGAAGGAGAAAGGCCGCCGCCGGAGCCACCAGCGCCCCGAGGACGACGGCGAGCAACCGCTTGCGGCGTCCCCACCCCACCGCGTAGAGACTGAGGGCGAGCAGGGCCGCGAGCGGGTAGGACAGCGAGAGCCAGACCTCCCCGCCCTGTTTCATGTGGGCCGCTGCGCCGGCCCCCGCGATCACCACCGCGCACAGCACGAGTCGAATCCACGAGTGCAGTTCACCGATCCGGGGGAACAGCCGGAACGCGGCCGTCGCGCCGATCCCGAGCCCCAGCCCGGCGGCTGCGGCGGGGAACGCGAAGTCTCCGGAGACGACCGCGGCGGACCCGCCCCCGAGAATCCCGCCGCCGAGGTAGGCGAGGAAGTGGCCCCGGGCGGGTGGAGCGGCGACCGGCGCGGCAATCTCGCGGACCGCGAAGGCGTCCGCCAGGTCGGCGGCCGCCGATGCGCCCGCCGGCCGGTCCTCCGGCCGCCGGGCAAGAAGATCGAGGACCAGCTTCTCCAGCCCCGGGGGGATCTCCGCTCCGCGGGCCCGCTGATGCGGCGGCTCCGGCATCCGGGTCAGGTAGTCAGAGGCGTACTTCGCCGTGGTGTCCGCCGGGAACGGCGTGGTTCCCGTGAGCATCTCGTAGAGCAGGACGCCGACGGAGTACAGGTTGGCCCGGCTCCCCGCGGCCTCCCCGAGAATCTGTTCCGGTGCGAGGTAGCAGGAGACTTCGGAGATGAGGCCGGTGGCCGCTTCCTCGGCGTCCCCCGCTGTGCTCGGGGGAGGGGACATGGAGCGTCTCACGACGCCGTAGTCCAGGACCCGGACGCGCTCCACGGCGCCTTCCGCCGGCTCCAGGCGGATGTTCTCCGGCCGGAGGTTCCGATGGACGAGTCCCCGCCCTTCCGCCGCGGCCAGCGCCCGCAGGACCTGCGCGGCGATGCCCGCCGAGCGGTCGTAGGACAGCGGTCCTTCTTCCTCGATCGCCTTGCGGAGGGTCCGTCCACCCACGTACTCCGAGGCGAGCCAGGGGATCCCCTCCTCGTCCTCCCCGGAAGCGAGCACCGCGGCGAGGTTCACGTGACCGAGGCCCTCGGCCCGGCGTGCCTCATCGTGGAAACGGGCGAGGAAGTCCTGGTCCTCGAGGAGTTCACGCTTCAGGAACCGCACCGCCGCCCGGCGGCCGGTCGTCCTGTCGTCGGCGGAATAGACCACGCCGACGTCCCCCTCGCCGAGGGGGGCGATCACCTTGAACCGACCGCCGAGTTCCCGCCCGATGCGCGACTGGCTCACTCGGTAAACCTCACTTCCATCGTTTCCGCGGGCTTCACGTCGATGTCCTTTTCCTCCGTCCGCCCGTCCTCGCGGGTGAGCACGACCCGATAGGAGCCGGGCTCCAGGCCATCGTACTCGGCACCCGCCTCGTCCCGGATCTCACGGAACCCTCTCGTCGCCCCGCCGGCGAGGAGCTTGACCGAGGACCCGGCCGGACCGAAGACCCGGATCGCTCCGAAGAGCGGGACCATGGTCACCTCGACCGCGGCCGGCTCGTCGGGCCCGACCACCACTCCGGTCGCGCGCCCCGGCCGGTGGCGCGCGGACTTCACCTCCACGGCGTGCGAGCTGCCGGTCCGCACGGAGAGCGTCACCGATCCGTCCGCGCCGGTGCGCCCGCCACCCACGTTCTGGCCGCGGCTGTCCACGACCGTCACTTCGGCGTCCGGGACGCCGCACCGGACGGCAAGACGACCCCGGATTTCCCGGAGGTCCGAGAGCGTCACCGGAAGCACCTCGCCCGGACCCAGCTCGATCGGGATCTCCGCGCTCGCGAAGCCCTCGCGTCCGACCTCCAGGACGAGCTTCCCCGCGGGCACCCCGGCGACGCTTCGGGTCCCCGGCGCGGCGAAGGTCTCTTCCTGCCGCCACGGCCGGCCGGCCGCCGACCGGATCACGACGCTGACCCACGGCGCGGCAGAGGTCAATTCGATCCGCCCCGGCAGCGGGAGGAGGGGAACCTCGATGCGCGAATCCCCTCTCGCCACTTTCAGCGGGAGGCCGGTCACCGGCTGGTGGTTCGGAAGCTTCGCATCGAGCACGTAGCTCCCCGTGGGGATGTCCTTCGTGACCGAGAGGGCCGGGCCGGCCAGGACCGTGATCGTCGCCTCCCCGCCTTCCGGCCGGAGGACCACCTCACCGTTCGGTGCCGGGAAGACGAAGGTGACGTCGCCGCTCCCGCCGAGGAAGAGGAGCAGGGCGAGCCCGAGGACTCCGAGTGCCGCGGCCCCGAGGACGATCGGCACCACCGGACTCCGCTTTTCCTCGGGCACTTCCGGGGCGACATACCCCGAGGCGCCGGCCTCCGATCCGACCCGGGCGTCGCCCTCCAGCGGCTTCAGGGGCGGCCGCAGCCCCTTCCCCGTGAAGCGGGCGAGCACGGCGGTGATGTTGTCCCGGCCCCCCGCACCATTCGCCTTCTCGATCAGAGTCGAAGCGGCCCGGGTGAGGTCCTCCTCCGCGAGAAGCACCTCTTCGATCTCCGGGTCGTGGACCATGCCCGACAGGCCGTCGGAACAGAGGAGCAGGAGGTCCCCTTCCAGCAACTCCACTGATTTCGAGGCGACCTTCACGTCGGCTTCGACCCCCAGCGCCTGGAGGATGATGTTCCGCCCGCCAAGCTTCTCGGCCTCCTCCTCGGTGAGGGTCCCGTCCTCGATGAGCTGTGAGATGAGCGACTGGTCCTTCGTCACCTGGACCAGCTTTCCCCGGCGGAGGAGGTAGGCGCGGTCGGCCACCACGAAGGCGGCGGTCATGGTGGTGCCCATGCCCCGGTGTTCGCTCTCGGTCTGGCCGCGGGTGAAGATCTCCTCGTTGGCCTTGCGGATGGAGGCTTCGAGACTGCGGGTGATGTCCTCGGGGACGGCGTTCTCGCGGATCTCCCGGCCGGCGAACATGTCGAAAAGGGACTTCACGGCGGTGGCGCTGGCGATCTCTCCCGAGGCGGCCCCGCCCATGCCATCGGCCACGGCGAGGAGGAAGCCGCGCTCGCCCATCTCGGCCGAGATGGCGGTGGCGTGACCACCCTTCTTCCCGGCGGTCAGATCCGCGACGAGGAGGTTGTCCTCGTTGTGCTCGCGGACCCGGCCGACGTCGGTCGCGCCGTAGATGGTCGCCCTGATTTCGCCTCTCTCAGCCATCCGTATACCCTCGCCGGGTCATTGACCCGAGACCAGTCGGAAGGCCTCTTCCGGCGTGATCCCGAGCGCCCGTGCCATCTCCGCAAGCGGTCGTATCACCTGCTCGTAGAACTCCTCCGAGTCACAGGACTGCGCACCGGCCACCTTCGCCGCCAGGGAGCCGATCCACATCTTGCGGACGCTTTCACGGCCGGCCTCGGCGGCGCGGCGGTCGGACTCCTCGCGAGCCTGCTCCGCCGCGTAGCCGTAGGCCTCCAGCGCCGGTTCGAACATCTCCCTCTGCGCCTTCAACTCGGCCTGACCCATGGCCTCGGCGAACTCGCGCCAGGCGCCGATCCGGCGGACCAGCGGGGTCCCGTCGGGGAGGATCGTCTCCTTGACGGTTTCGTCCTTGAGGATCCGCACGTAGGCCGCGGCGCGCGCCTGCCAGCTCGCGTCCGTTCCGGCGACCCGGACCCACTCCTCCACCGTGTCCTTGATGAGCGAGTCCACCCGGGCCTCGCGGGCCGCCCGCACCTCCGGCTGTCCGCCCGCCTCCCGGCGCGCCGCCCGCAGCGCGGCGATCCGCTCCTCGGGATCGGCAACGGCGCCCGCGGCGATGAGGGCGTCGCCGTAGCGGAGGGCGTCCGGCAGACCCAACTGGCCGGCAAGCTCGGCGGGAACCCCGCCCGCGAGGGCTCGCAGTTCGACGACCGCGGCCGGCGCGCCGTCGGTGAGAAGCCGCGGCAGCGCCGCTTCGGCGACTTCCCGCGCCAGCTTCTCGCGGACCTCGACGACGTTCTTCAGGCGGGCGGGATCGGACCCGGCGAGTTCCTCGGCACGACCCAGTGCCGCGAGACCCTCGACTCCTCCACGGTCGAGCGCCGCGCCCACGGCCTCGGAGAACCGCTGGCCCTCCTCCAGGGCGATCCGGCGCCGCTCCGCCTCTTCCATCTCGCGCCGGAGCCGCGCCTCGTCCTCCTTGCGGCGATCCTCGGCGGCCTTCTGCTGCTCCTCCTCGAACCGGCGCCGCGCCTCCTCTTCCCGGCGACGCTCCTCCTCGAGCTTCCGCTGGTACTCCTCGGAGGTGTCCTTCCAGGCCCCGGCGTCCGTGCCGCTCCGGGCCTCCATCTCCTTCGTCGCGACCACCGTCTTCGCCGCTTCGTCGGGGAGGATGCCCGAGCCGCCCTGCACGGCCCGGTACTGCACGAAGGCCAGGGCAAGGAGAAGAACGGCGGAGACGAGGACCTTCCCGAACACACCCTCCCGCTCCGACCGGACGATGGCCTTGCGCGAGTTCTTCTCGCCCTTCCGGGCGTCCTTGTCGTCCACGTCGAGGGCGAGGACCGCCTGATAGAGCCGCTCGGCCTCCTCATACTCGCCGAGCGTGAAGGCGTGCGTCGCTTCCGCCTTGAGGAGGACCTTCTGGCCGTCCTGCGCGGCGCCTCGGATCTCCGCGAGATCCTCCTCCGGGGCACCCGCCTCGGCGGCCCGGGCGAGTTCACGGAGCGCCTCCTCGAAGAGCTCCGACTCGATCCGCTTGCGGGCGTCGGCCACGTGCTTGCGCACGGCGTTCAGGCTCTTCGTGGCGTCGCGCTTCAGCCGCCCGGCCTCGCCGTGCTTCGGGGCGACCTCGAGCGCCTTCTCGACTTCCGCGAGAGCCTGCTCGAACCGCCCCCGCTCCACGAGCGCACGGGCGGCGGCGATGGCCCGGTCCACGAGAGCCTGCTTCGCGACGGCGTCCCGGATCTCCTCGCCGACGGCCTCGTCGCCCGGCCGGAGGGCCTGGATCTGGCGCAGGGCCTCGATTCCCCTGCCGATCTCGTCCGCGGCGAGGTGGGCAGCGGCCTCCTCCCGGAGCTTCGCGACCGCGGCGATCTTCTGCTCGAGGCGCGTCCGGATCTCCGTCGCGCTCCCGTTCTCGGCTTCGCGCCCCAGCACCTGCGCGCACGCTTCGAGGGCCCGCTCGAGGTCGCCCTGCTCCTCCGCGCGACGCGCCGAGGCCAGCAGGGCCCGCGTCTCCTCGGCGTAGGCGAGCTCGGCGAGCCGGTGCTCGGCCTCCTTCCGGAGGGAGACGATCGCCGGAATGTCGGACCGCATCGAGAGCAGACCGTCCGCCTCGCGGACCGCCGGCTCGAACTTCCCGTCCGCGAGGAGTTTCCGGGCCGCCTCGATCCGTGCCTCGAACGCCGCCTTCGCGGCCGAGGCCTCCGCGAGAAGCTTGCCGGCTCCCGCCTCGTCCGGACTGATCTCGACGGCCATGCGCAGGCGCTCGATCGCGTCCTCGAACCGGTGGCGGGCGAGGAGCTCGCGGGCCTCGCCGATGAACCCTTCCACGGATTCGATCCGGCGCTTGCCTTCCTCGGCGATCGCGGCGGCCCGCTGGTGGTCCGGCCGGAACGCGAGTACATCGCGCGCCAGACGCAGCGCCTCCCCGTAACGGCCGGCCGCGAGGGCGGCCTCCGCATTCGCGAGATTCTCGCCCACCGCCTCGAGCTTGCCCTTCAGGTCGTTCAGCCGCTCGGCGACGTCCGACCGCTCGGAGTCGGTCTCCAGCGCCCGCTGGTAGGCCCGGATCGCATCGTCGAACCGGCCGTCGGAGCGGGCCCTCTCGGCGTCCGCGACGCACGAGTCCACCGCGCGATGGACGATGGTCTGGCGAACGCTCTTCGCGTAGCCCTGGACCTCCTCGCTGTCCTTGAACTCCGCAGCGAAGGCCTCGAGAGCGGCAAGAGCCTCCTCGGGCCGCCCTTTCTCCACCGCGGCGTCCACCTCGGACCGGCGCCGGGCGAGCCGCTGGAGGCTCTCCTCGATCGCCTTCGTGGCGGAGGCCGCGGCCTCGTGCTCCGGGTCGATCTTCAGGACTTCCCTGTAGTAGCCGAGCGCCTTCTTGAGATCCCCGAAGCCCCGCAGCTTCTCGCCGCGGTCGAGGTTCTCCCGGATCTTGAGGAGGCTCTCGATGTTGCTTCCGCACTCGCTGCAGTGGCGGGTTCCCGTGGGTTCCTCGCGCCCGCAGTGCGGGCAGCGGACGATGAGGCTCGCCCCGCACTTCATGCAGAACCGCCGGCCACGCAGGTTCACCGCGCGGCAGGACGGGCAACTCATCTTCTTCGACTCGGCTCCCTGCTTGTAGGCGAGCAGGTCGCGGCGCACGTCCCGGAAGTTCGCGAAGCGGTCGTTCACGTCCTCGCGATCATCTTCCGGATGATCCGCCAGATCTCCTCGGGCACCTCCGGCGCCAACTCCGTGACCGGCTGGGGCTCCTGGGTGAGGATCGAGTAGATGATCTGGACGGTGTTCTCGCCCTTGTAGGGCTTCGCCTTCGTGAGGAGGAAGTAGAAGGTGACGCCCAGCGAGTAGATGTCGGTGCGTCCGTCCACCGACTTCCCCTCGAACTGCTCCGGGGACATGAAATGCGGCGTCCCCATCACCTTCGTGGACTTCTGATCCGAGGAGAGTGTCTTGGCCAGCCCGAAGTCGGTGATCTTCACCACCCCGCGGCTGTCCATCATGATGTTTTCGGGCTTGATGTCGCGGTGCACGATGTTCTTGTCGTGCGCCGCGGCCAGGGCGTCCGCACACTGGAGGATGATCGGGACCGCCTCGTCGAGGGAGAAGGGGCCCCGCTCCTCCAGGCAGTCGGCGAGGGTCCGCCCCTCCAGGAATTCCATGACCAGGAAGTTCAGGTTCCGCTGCTCGTCGCGGCCCACCCGGTGGATGCCGACGATGTTCGGGTGGTTCAGGGCTGCGGCGGTGATCGCCTCGCGATAGAACTTCTGCACGAATTCGAGATTGCTGGAGAGCGACTGCAGCATCACCTTGATGGCGACCGGGCGCTGCAGGTTCTTGTCGATGGCCTTGTAGACCATGCCGAACCCGCCCTCGCCAACCTTCTGCACGACCTCCCAGTCGGCGATGGACTGACCGATGAGCGGGTCCTTCGCGACCTTGCCGAGGGTCTCGTAGTCGCCGATGACGGGGCTCTTCGTCCCGCAGTGCTGGCAGACGAACTCGTCGACGTCCGCCTCGATGGGGACGTTGCTGGAGTGCTTGC
>JALOQY010000453.1 GCA_025459285.1 Planctomycetota bacterium
TCGCCTCCCCCGTCGCGGCCCACGTGCCGCCCCCGGTCTACGTGACCTGCCGGGCGAACGAGGAGAAGATGACGATGCGCGTCGTCATCGACGATGCCCTCTTCACTGACTGGATGGGGGTCTCGCCAGGAGACGCTTTCGCCCCGGACGGCACACTCGTGGGGTGGGCCCGAGATCGCGTGCAGTCCTTCCTCGACGCGTACACCGCGGTGAAGATCGACCGGGTCCCGGTGAAGGGCCTGCTCGAGAGCCTCACCCGCGTCTCGTTCGTGGACCACGAGGTGGACTGGGCCTTCGTGCAGGCGGTCATGGCGTTCGGCGTGAAGGGGCGGCCGAACCAGATCGCCGTGGCATGGAAGAAGTACGACAACTCGATCAACCGCTTCCTCGAGCCGATCGACGCTGAGATCGGCGCCTTCGGGGGAGGCGCGTACTTCGAGTTCCGGGAGAAGGAACCGGAGTTCACGTGGCACGCGCCGCGGGCGGAGGTCGTCCCGGCTGAAGCCTGGAAGCCGCCGGTAATCGAGCCGGAGCGGATCGCCGTCCCGCTCCTCGCGGCGATCCTCGTCCTCGTCGCCCTCGGGCTCGCCGTCCTCGCGATCCGGCCGCGCCTCGACCGGCGCATCGGCCTTCCCGGCGCCGCCGCCTGCCTCGTCCTCGCCTTCCTCGCCCGCGGGACGGCGCGCCTCGAGTTCGCCTCCCCCTTCGCGCCGGCCTTCCGGATGCCCGACGCGAAGGAGGCGCGGTTCATCTTCGAGAGCCTCCATCGCAACATCTACCGCGCGTTCGACTACGAGAGCGAGAGCGACATCTACGACACGCTGGCCCAGAGCGTCTCGGGGGACCTCCTCGACCAGGTCTACACGGAGGTCTACGAGAGCCTGATCATGAAGGACCAGGGCGGCGCCGTGGCGAAGGTGCAGTCCGTCTCGATCCGCGAGGCCGTGCCGGAGATCCCCGCCGGCGCGAACGACCGCTTCTTCCGCGTGGAATGCCGGTGGCGCGTGACGGGCCAGGTGGGCCACTGGGGCCACACGCACCAGCGCACGAACGAATACGCCGCCCTCTACACCGTGGCCCACGGTCCCGACGGATGGCGGATCGGCGAGGTCCGGATCGTGGATCAGAAGCGCGTGGACGACGAGCCGCCCGAGGGCTGGACCGACACCCGGGAGAAGCCGGAGGACCGCTAGCCATGGCGGAACGGGAGTTCATCCGGATCGAGGACCTTCGGTTCTCGTACGAGCCGGAGGAGTTCGCGCTGCGGATCCCGAGCCTCTCCGTTGCCCGCGGCGAGCGGCTGGCCCTCATCGGTCCGAGCGGGTGCGGAAAGACGACGCTCCTCAGCCTGATCGCCGGGATCCTCCTGCCCCGCTCGGGGCGGATCGAGGTGGACGGCCTCGAGGTCCCGGGCCTCTCCGACGCGGAGCGCCGGCGTTTCCGGATCGGGCGAATCGGCCTGATCTTCCAGGAGTTCGAGCTTCTCGATCACCTCACGGTCCGCGAGAACATCCTGCTGCCCTACTACGTGAACGGGGCCCTCAGGCTCGACGGCGCGGTGACGGAGCGCGCCGAGCGCCTCGCGGGGACGCTGGGGATCGACCACGGCCTCGCACGGCGGCCCTCCGCTCTCTCCCACGGGGAGCGGCAGCGCGTGGCGGTGGGCCGCGCGCTCATCACCGAGCCCGCCCTCCTCCTCGCGGACGAGCCCACCGGGAACCTCGACCCGAAGAACCGGGAGGCGATCCTCGACCTCGTATTCTCGGAGGCCGCCACCCGCGGCGCCACGCTCCTCATGGTCACCCACGACCACTCGTTCCTCCCCCGCTTCGATCGGGTCGTGGACTTCGAGCGGTTCGGCGCGGAAGGAGCGGCGCGATGACCCTGCGGACCTTCCGGCTGTCCTGGCGCTACCTTGCCCACCACCGCCTGCGGACGATTCTCCTCGTTCTGGCCGTGGCGATCGTCTTCTTCCTGCCCCTCGCGGTGTCGCTCCTCGTCGGTCACTACGAGACCGAACTCGCCGCGCGGGCGGAGCGCGTGCCCCTCGTGGCGGGGGCGAAGGGGAGCCGGTTCGACCTCGTGCTCTGCTCCCTCTATTTCAAGGGGCACATCCCCGACGACCTGACGATGGCCGAGGTCGAGGCGCTCCGCGACACCGGCCTCGCCACCGCCGTCCCGCTCGTGGTGAAGCGCACCGCGAAGGGCTATCCCGTGGTGGGCACGACGCTCGACTACTTCGATCGGATGGGACTCGAGGTGGCCGAGGGTTCGCCGCCGGCGCGGCTTGGCGACGCGGTGGTGGGCTTCGAGGTGGCGCGCACCCTGGGCCTTCGGCCCGCGACAGGCCTCGTCACGGACGTGGACAAGCTCTACGACATCTCCTCCACCTATCCGCTGCGCCTGCGCGTCACGGGGGTCCTCGCCGACAGCCGCTCCCCGGACGATCTCGCGGTCTTCGTGGACGTGAAGACGGCGTGGGTCATCGAGGGGATCGGCCACGGCCACGTGACGCCGGTGGAGGCGAAGGACGAGTCGGGGATCCTCGAGCGACGCCCGGGCGAGGTCGTCTTCAACGACTCGATCGTGAAGTACATCGAGATCACGCCGGCCAACATCGACTCGTTCCACTTCCACGGCGACCCCGCGACGTTCCCGGTGACGGCGGTGCTCGCCTGGCCCGTGGACGCGAAGTCGGGAACGATCCTCAAGGGCCGCTACGCCGTCTCGACCACCGCCCAGATGCTCGTGCCCACGGCGGTGATCGGGGAGCTGCTCGGCTTCGTCTTCCGGATCAAGCGGTTCTTCGACGCGAACTTCGTGCTCGTGGCGACGGCCACGGCCCTCTTCCTCGCGCTCATCGTGCTGCTCTCGCTCCGGATCCGGAAGCGGGAGATCGATACCCTGACCCGGATCGGCTGCAGCCGGTTCACGGTGCTCCGGCTCCAGGCCACGGAGCTCCTGATCGTCCTCGGGTTCGGGGCGGTGGTCGCGGGGCTGCTCTCCGCCGGTCTGGTACTATGGGTGGTCCGCGCGCACGTGGTGTTCTAGCAGGGAGATCCCGACATGACCGGTCAACTTCGCCTCTTCACGATCTTGGCCTCCCTCGCGGCCCTCGGCGCGTGCGGCGGCGAGGTGGAGAAGGCCGGGGGCAACGCGGCCGGAAAGCCGGTCGTCTGCACGACCTTCTACCCCACGACGTACTTCACGACCCGGATCGCCGGGGAGTTCGTCGAGGTGGTCTG
>JALOQY010000454.1 GCA_025459285.1 Planctomycetota bacterium
CGTTCTCGCCGGCCCCGTCGTCCCGGGCGTTCGCGACGGCGCCGGTGAGCGTGAGCGCCGCGACCGTCAGGAGCAAGGTGACGACTCTCTTCATGATGGGTCTCCGGTCAGGTGTTCCGCGGGTTCAGCCGGCGGTCGGGACGGGCGGCCCGCGGCGGCTTCGCTCGCGGGCCGCCCCGGGACGGCGGAGACCGGCTGCTTCGATTGGACCTCGGGCCTAACGGCTCTTGCGGCCCCCGTCACCCCGCTTGTCGGGACTGGCGCGGTGGCCGCCGGTCCGACCCGGCGGGTTCTCCCAGTTGGTTCCCTCGCCGCCCCTGGGGCCGGGCGGGTTGTCGTCGGGGTCCACGTTGCCGCGCCCGTTGGCGCCGTTCGCGCCTCCGTGTCCGCGACCGCGGCCCCGGCGCGCGCCGGCACCGGACGGATCGTCCCCGCCGCCCTTGCCGCGGCGGCCCCGTCCAGCGCGACCGTCATAGCCGGTCTTGCCGCCCGTGCCGGGCTTCCCGCGGGCCGCCGCCTTGGCGGCGCCTGCGGCGCGCCTCTCCCGTCCGGTCAGCTTGCCGTCGCCGTCCTTGTCGAACCTCCGGACCACCTCCTCCCTGGAGGGGCGGTTCGGGTGGCGTCCGTTGCCATCGCCGCCCCGACGCGCGGTGTCGCGCGCTTCGGCGCTCGCCGTGGTCAGCACGAGCGTCGAGGCCATCCACATGAGGAGCCAGAGCCTCTTCATCTTCATCTCCTTTCGGTTCTCGTTCCTGTTCCGCGATCTTCGCCGCTCGATCCCTCGTCGATCCGGCTCTCTCGCGGGTCACGGATGAATCCGAAACCGCGGGATCGACATCCACAGCGGATTTCGAGAACCTCCGGAACTCCCCACGTTCCGCCGGACGCTCCGGACCGCGCCCGGGGTTCCGAACCGATCGCCCACTCGGTGAGGAGAATAGGGCCACAAGCCGCTTCACAAGAGGGCTCTGCGGCGGGCGGGACCTGGTCGGGGCGAGAGGATTCGAACCTCCGACCTTCCGAACCCCATTTCCAGTGCGGGGCCAGTAACGACAAGGGTTTGCGCTCGTCCGCCTTCCATGGAGCGCAGAGAGCGCCTGGAGCGGGACGACATGCGCAGGACCGAACGCAGGACGGAGGGCCGTGTTCTCGCCGCAACCTCGGCTCACGATGGCCCGAGGGCGAACCAGGAAGTCCTGGCTCTTCCGCCGATTCCTAGTAGACTTCCTAGTATGGAATCGTTACCTGACCTGCTGAGTCGGCCGGAGGGCAAGACCCTCGAGTTCAAGCGCGACCTGTCGTCGCCCGACGGGCTCATCAAGACCGTCGTGGCGTTCGCCAACGGGGCGGGGGGGACGGTCCTCGTGGGAGTGGAGGACCGGACGCTGGCGGTCCTCGGTCTGCCCGAACCCCTGAAGGAGGTCGAGCGCCTGGTGAACCTCGTCAGCGATCGGATCGAACCCCGGCTGGCCCCGGAGCTCGAGGTCATGCCCTGGCGGAAGACCCACGTCCTCGCGGTGCGCGTCTTCCCGAGCCCTTCGCGCCCTCACTACGTGAAGAGGCTGGGGCCGGAAGCCGGGACATTCGTCCGGATCGGCGCCTCGACGCGTCGTGCCGATCCCGCGCAGATCGAGGAGTTGCGTCGATTCTCCCGCGGCGGCACCTTCGACGAGGAGACGAGGGCGGAATTCGACACGGAAGCGATCGACTTCCGGGCGGCTTCCGAGTGCTTCGCTCCGGTCCGCGCGCTCCGCCGGGCGGACCTGCTGACGCTCGGACTGACGGCTCTGCACCAGGGGCGTGAAGTCCCGACGAACGGTGGGATCCTGCTGTTCGGGGCCAGACGGGCGGAGATCTTCCCGGAGTCGGCGCTCCGGACGGGCTGCTTCTCGGGAATCGACCGGTCGGAGATCCTCGACTCGGCGGAGGTTTCGGTGCCCTTGCCCCTCATGATCGCGGAGGTGCTCCGGTTCGTGGCGCGGAACACACGGCGGGCCTTGCGGGTCAACGGCGCGCGCCACGAGGAGGTGTCCGAGTACCCGGTCCTCGCCGTGAGAGAGGCCGTCACCAATGCGATCGTGCATGCCGACTATTCCCAGCGGGGCTCCCCCCTGCGGGTCGCCATCTTCACGGACCGGATCGAGGTCGACAACCCGGGCGGGCTCCTGCCCGGCCTCGCGCTCCCGGACATCCGGCGGGGTGTCTCGAAGCTCCGGAACCGCGTGATCGGCCGCGTGTTCCACGAACTCGGGCTCATCGAGCAGTGGGGAAGCGGCATTCCTCGGATGGTGCGTTCTTGCCGGGAGGCCGGGTTGCCCGAACCCGTCCTCGAGGAACTTGGGGCGGGGTTCCGGGTGACATTGTCACGGGTTCCGACCGGCGCTCCGGAGCTCGATGCCATTGACCAGGCCGTCCTCGAGTTCGTCCGGAAGCACGGCAGCGCCGGCACGAAGGACATCGCGGCGGAGTCCGGCCGGACGGCGCGGGCGATGCGGACCCGTCTGCGGCGCCTCGTCGACCTCGGCCTCTTGGTCGTGGTGGGGCACGGGCCCCGCGATCCCCATCGCGTCTACCACGTCGCGCGGCGATAGCCTCCGTCAGAGGCCGGCGGGCCAGAAGCCGTGGGGGAACCCGCCGGGCGATCCGTCGCTGCTGCCTTCACCGACTGGTCTGTCGGTCTCGATCCTTGAATGGATGTGGGAATCGACTTCCCCCCTGCGGCGATGTGAGTCGCCGAATGGAGTGCGAAGCGTCGGAGCAGGAGAAGGCGGGATGGTCGAGCGAGTCGGTCCTGGGAACGCCCGACTCAGCTGCGCCTCTGCCTTCCGCTCAGACTGTCGCGGCACAGCCCCGCGACTTTCAGCGCTCCGTCGGACGCTCCGTGGATGAGGATCAAGTCCGAATTCGCGTTGTCCAAGAGCCGCGATCCGTCGGAACCCGCGTCCCAAGCGGGCTCTGGGGCGGGACGGAATTGGCCGGGGCGAGAGGATTCGAACCTCCGACCTTCTGGGTTGCTCGAGACCGCTGTGCCACACTACTGACCTTCGAGATCTTCGGGCGCTCGCAGATTGCGCGAGAGCGTGCGCCGGAGGCGCCCGCCGCCGCAGGCGGCGAGGAGGTGAGGCCGCGCAGCGGCCCTTCGTGGGCCTCCGCGGCTCTGCCGCGGGAGCGGGGTCCGGGGGAGCCCGCGATCGGCCCACGCGGGGAGGATCTGCCTCCCCGCAGAAATGAGACC
>JALOQY010000455.1 GCA_025459285.1 Planctomycetota bacterium
AGCGGGCGGTACATCGCCACCGGGGCCCGATCCCCGAAGTAGCTCTCGACGAAGAAGCGGGGGACGTTTCGGAGGTCGTCGAGTCCCGGGTTCTCGACGATCATCGCCCGGTCGTCCCAGACGAAGTCCCCGCGGATCGACCAGCCGTGCAGGAAGGCTGCCGAGAGGAGCAGGGTCAGGAAGAGGCGCCCCCGCGCGTCCATGGACGCCGAGCATGAGGTTCCGCCGGCCGCCGTTCAACTTCTGCCGCGCCGAGCGCGGCCAGCAGCCCGTCGCCGTATGCCTCCATGGGCGCGGAAGCCTCTCGACGACAGGCTGCCGGCTTACTTGATCCCGAGGTCGCTCCAGAGCTTCTGGACGTACTTCTCGAACTCCTCCTTCATCGCGTTCCACTCCGGGTCACCGGGCTTCTTCTTCCAGACCTTCGACTTGAAGACGTCCGGCCCGGAGTCGCCGTCCAGCTCGTGCCGGAGCTGGTCGAGCAGCAACTGGCGGTGCTTGCCGTTCTCGTGGAAGTAGAGGAAGTGACACCACGCCCAGGCCTCGGCGTAGAAGAGCGAGGAGAGCCGGCCGGCGTCGGCCAGCCCCTTCTGGGCCGACTTCCGCTGGAGGTCCTGCCCGGTCGAGACGTCGAGCAGCTCCTCGAAGGACCACTCCGAGAGCTTGCGGTTACGGGTCATCTTCCACTCTTCGAGCCGGCTGCGGTAGGGCACCATCATCTCCACGCCGCCGCCGTCCTTCGGGCGGCTGGAGCCGAACAACTCGGCCATGCCTTCCTGGAACCAGTGGAGCCGGCTGTGCACCCGCGGATCCGTCCATGAAAGGCTCTCTCCGCCGAGCGCCTTCTCCACGGTGGCCTTGGTGAAGGCATGGATGAGCTGGTGCACGCCCTCGTGGATCGTCTTGTTCACGTTGAAGCTGCTGGCGTCGGCCCGGGCGGTCTGCTCGAAACCCCGGCCCTCGAACAGGATGATCCACTGGTTCATCGGGCTGTAGTATGCCCGCACGCCGTCGGGGAGCGGCATCCGGATGTCCTCCTGATACTTCTTGAAGGACTCCTCGTTGAAGAACGTGAAGACCTTCAGCGTCCGCATGTCGCCGGTCTTCTGCTTCGCGAGCGGCTCGAGGCCGAACGAGTTCCCGAACTTCTCGAGGAACAGCGTGTAGAGCTGGTGCAGGAGGTCCATGTTGCGCTTCACCAGCTTGTCGGCTTCCAGCGTGGCCGCCAGGTCCTCCCGCCCCCCCGTCTCCGCGACGACCACATAGGGCGGGGCGTGCACTTCCGGGACGCGGGTGTTGTAGTTCCGGAAGATCGGGTCGAGCTTGACCCGCCTCACGACGTTGCAGACGTCCTCGTACAGCGGATCGGATTTGAGCTTCGCCAGGTGCTCGACCGTGATCCGGAGCAACTCCTCCACTTCCTTGTACTTCTCCGCGTCCACCCAGGTCGATTCCTCGTCCTCGCGCATGAAGCGAAGCGTCTCGAGTTCCGGGTTCGGGCAGGTCTCGAGCTTCTCGTCCTCGGGGATCTTCGCGTAGAGGACCTTCAGGTCCTTCCGTCCGATCTCCTCGTTCGCCCAGACACAGTTCCGGTCCACCTTCTCGGCCACATCCCGCGCGATCTTCTGGGCCAGACTGGAGAACCCCGCCGACTTCACCTCCTGGAAGATCCCCTGGATCTTCGAAAGGTCTTTCCCCGCGGCGACCCAGCGGTTCTCCAGATCGCGCTGCCGGTCCGCCGCCGTCGGCGGCGCCGGCACCGCGCCGCCGCCCCCGGCCATCGACGCGTTTCCGCCGCCACCGGCCACCGGAATCACGGGCGGCTTCTTCTTCCCGCCCATGGCGAACACGACGATCAGGATGATCACCACGACCACCCCGCCGCCCACGCCGGCGAGGATGAGCGGCGTGTTGCTCTTCTTGCGCGCGACCGGACCCGAGCCGCGCCGATCCCGCCGCGAACCCCGCCCGCCCGCGGCCGGGGCCGCCGGCGCGGGCGCCGCCGCCCGGCGCGGATCCATGGCCGGCATCTGACCGGTCATGCCCGCCCGCCGGGGGTCCATGGCCGGCATCTGACCGCTGGTACCGGCCCGGCCCGGCGTCGCCCACGGCGCGGGCGCGGGGCCCGCGCGCGGAGCCATCGCGGGGCGCGCCGGCGCGGCCGGAGCCACGGGAGCCCGAGGCACCTGCAGCATGTTGCGGCACTGACCGCAGATGAAGGTCGAGCCGGGGGGAAGCGACGAGACATCGAACCGGGCCTGGCACTTCGGGCAAGCGACGAGGTTCATGAGCGACTCCGGGTGATTTGAAGCCGGCGGAGTATCGCCGCCGGAACTGTCATTCTAGGCGCCTCCGCACGGGGGGTCAACTCCTCTGCCGCGCTCCCGCTTGCGCGCGGGGACCGCGCCGGGGTAGCCTGAACGCGTCCGTCCCCCCTCAGTGCTACGGAGGCGAGCGTTGAAAGTCACCGTTTTTCTGCTCCTCGCCGCCCTGCCCGTGGTCCTGGCGTCCCAGCTCCGGGCCGCACCGGCCCACCGCATCGGCGTCTTCCTCTGGCACGACTCCCCCAACGACCGCCTCGCCCTGGAAGGCGTGCGCCGGGGTTTCGCGCTCGCCGGGATGGGCGCGACCTTCCTCGAATTCGATGCAGAGGGGGACGGTGAAGCGGCGCGCGAGACGCTCAACCGCTGGGATGGAGGCGAGGTCGACCTCGTCTACGCCCTGGGCACCGCCGCGGCACTCCTCGCCCGAGACCACGTGCGCCGGATCCCCGTTGTCTTCACCGCCGTCACGAACCCCGTGGGTTCGGGCGTCGTCCCGGGCTGGGAAGGGTCCGGCGCCAACCTCTGCGGCAACTCCAACTGGATCGCCGTGGCCGACGTACTCGACGTCTTCAAGTCCGTCGTACCCGACCTCGCCCGTCTCGGCGTCGTCCTGAACCGGGAGAACCCCGTCTCCCTGGAGGAGGTGGCGGAGGCCCGCCGCTACTTCTCCGAACGGCCGGAAAAGATGCTCAAGTTGTTCGAGGAACCGATCCGTTCGCCCGAGGACCTGAACGGCGCGGTGACCCGCGTCCTCGATCGGGGTGCCCAGGCCCTCTGGGTCCCCATCGACATCGACGTCTACCGTCACCTCGACCGGGTGACCGCGGTGACCCGTCCCCGCCGGATCCCGGTGGTCACCTCCCAGGCCACGGCGGTACGGGACGGGGCAGTGGCGGGGGTGGCCCGCCGCGCGCGTGCTCCGGGACGGCGTCGACCCGGGCCGGCTGGCGGTGGGCCGCATGCGGGCGTACCGCGTACTCCTGAACCTCGGCGAGGCCCGGCGGATCGGCTTCACGATCCCCCTGCCCGTCCTCGCCACGGCCGACGAGATCCACGACGAGGAGGCGCGATGAACGGACTCGTCCCCAGGATCGCCCTGCTCACCGTGCTGCTCTTCGCCGCGGCGGCGCTGGCGGCCCACGGGTTCTTCGCGCCGGCCCTCTCGAAGGCCGCCCGGGACCGGATCCTCGAGGTGGCCGGCGAGTGCATCGAGGAGGGCCGCGGCATCCTCGAGGCCCGTTCCCTCGCGAGCGTCGAGAAGACCCGCCGGGAACTCCTCGATCTTCCCTTCGAGCTGATCGCCGGGGACCCCGCGGCGGTCCGCTCGCTCCTCGGCGAGCGGCTCGCCGACCTCGGCTCCACCTCGGCGCGCAACGTCGAGATCCTCATGCGGGAGTTCACCGCCCGGGCGGCCGCTCTCACCGACCGGCGCGCCGCGGAACTTTCGCGGTCCTTCCGGCGGGAGGCCCTCGTCGCTCTCCTCGCGCTCTTCGCGGCGGTCCTCCTCCTCCTCGGCGCAGCCCTGGCCCGCACCGTGCTCGCGCCGCTCGGCCGCCTGCTCCGCGCCACCGAGCGCGTGGCCGGGGGCGACCTCGACGTCGCCGTGGGCATGTCGAGCCGCGACGAGGTCGGCCGCCTCGGCCGGGCTTTCGACCGGATGGCGGCACGGCTTCGCGAGTCCCGCGCGGAGATCGAGGCGCTGAACGCGGGGCTGGCCGGGAAGGTGCGGGAGAGGACCGCGGAACTGCGGGAGCGCAACGAGGAACTGACACGGGCCGTAGCCGAACTCCGGGCGACCCGCGACGCCCTCGTCCACTCCGAGACGATGGCCTCCGTCGGCACCCTCGCCGGAGGGGTCGCCCACGAATTCAACAACCTCCTCGGCGGCATCATCGGCTGCGCGGAAAACGTCGCGGGCGAAACCGATCCCGCCGCCGTCCGCGAGGCGGTCGACATGATCCTCCGGACCGCCCGGCGGGCCTGCGGGATCACCGGGAACCTGCTCGATTTCTCCCGCCCGCCGGCCCGCGAACCGCGCACCACCGACCTCTCGAAGCTCGCCGCCGATGCCCTCGCCCTCGTGGCCCCGGAGGCCCGCGGCCGGACCATCGAACTGCGGCATGAGGACACCCCCGCCGGTCCCGTATCCGTGGACCCCGGTCAGATCCACCAGGTGGTCCTCAACCTGCTGACCAACGCCCTCCGCGCCACTCCCCCCGGCGGCCGGATCACGGTGACGACGGGCCGGGGGGACGATGGTGTCTTCGTCCGCGTGGCCGACACGGGACGGGGCATCGACCCCGAGCACCTGTCCCGCATCTTCGAGCCGTTCTTCACCACCGGGGGCACCGGCGGCGGGAAGGGGACCGGCCTCGGCCTGTCCGTGAGCTGGTCGATCGTCCGAGCCCACGGGGGACGGATCGACGTCGAGAGCCGACCCGGGAAGGGCGCGGTCTTCACGGTCCGCCTGCCCGCCGAGACGAAGGAGGCGCGCTGATGGCCAGATCGAGAGTCCTCGTGGTGGACGACGAGGAGAGCATGCGGTACTTCCTCACCCGCTCCCTGCGGCGGGAGAGCTACGACGTTGCGGCGGCGGCCTCGGGCGAGGAGGCCCTGGAGCTTGCCGCCGCCGGTC